>JBFFNY010000087.1:0-6953 GCA_041562955.1 Desulfurivibrionaceae bacterium
GAAGTAGAGAACGGCATTGACCTTTACAGTGACATTGTCGCGGGAGATGACGTCCTGACTCGGCACATCCATGGTGATGACCCGCAGATCAACGCGGACCGCCTGCTGGATGCCGGGAACGACGATGCGCAGTCCCGGTTTTTTGACCTCCTGGAAACGGCCGAGAAAAAAGACCACCAGCCGCTGGTACTCCGGGACGACCTTCAGGGAGAGCGCGATCAGGCCCAGGAGCAGGGCCAGCGGGACCACATAGGGGGCTAAATTGTACGTCGTCATGTCACCATTCCTCCGTTAAGATTTCCACCTTCAGCTCCAGGCCCTGTTTGCCTGTCTCCGAACGGTCTCATTTGTTTGAGCGGCCGGCCACGTTTCGCCCTGTCTGCAGATCCGGGCCTCCCTCTGTCCTCAGTCTAGCATATCATTGTCGGCCAGAAACAGGAAAAGATGGTTAATTTGAATAGCACGGTATATCAGGCTGTTATGGTGTGAAGAGGGATGGCGCGGTGTGAAAGATAGCCCCCCCTGTGGATTTTTTTTGCTTCAAGGGTCAGGGCTGCGATAGAGTGAAAGGAAGGAGGGATTCATGCTCAGAGGAGATGTTCAGGAGATGTTGCGTGCCATTGAGATCGAGACCCGGATGACCCGAGGGGCTACCGGCCTGTCCGCTCTGCGCCCTGAGGTCCTGGAGGCCATGGCCAGCGTGCCCCGCCATAAATTTGTGCCCGGCTACCTGAAGGGGCAGGCCTATGTCAACGCGCCCCTGCCCATCGGCAACGGTCAGACCATCTCTCAGCCCTTTATCGTCGCCCTGATGACCGATTTGCTCTGCCCTGAGCCGGATGATGTGATGCTGGAGGTGGGGTGTGGTTCCGGCTATCAGGCCGCCGTTCTCTCCCAGCTGGTCAGCAAACTCTACAGTGTCGAGATTATTCCCGCCCTGGCCCAAGATGCTGCTCATCGCCTCAAAACTCTGGGGTATGACAATGTGGAGGTGCGGCAGGGCGACGGGTATCATGGGTGGAGGGAGCATGCCCCCTTTGACGGCATTATCGTTACGGCCGCGGCCAGCCACGTGCCCAAACCCTTGCAGGAACAGCTTCGGCCGGGGGGACGGCTCGTCATCCCGGTGGGGCTGCCCTATAGTGTCCAGGAACTCCTGGTGCTGGAGAAGGAGAGTGACGGCAGTTTTAGCAGTAGAGATGTCCTGTCTGTGGCCTTTGTGCCCCTTACCGGATCAGATGGTCAAGACAGCGAGGCCCGTCGGGTCACGTAGAAACCAATAAGAAAAGGAGAAAACATGCAAATACCAGTACAGATAACCTATCGGAATATGGATTCGTCAGCGGCAGTGGAGGCGGATATTCAGAGCCGCGTTGATAAGCTGGAGGAGATCAACGGTCAGATCATCAGCTGCAAGGTGGTGGTGGAGGCTCCGGCCCGAAGTCAGCAGCAGGGCGGCCTGTTCAAGGTGAGTATTGATCTCTCCTGTCCGGAGGGCAAGGTGGTGGTGAATAAGGAGCCGTCTGGTCAGAACAAGGCCCACGAGGATTGCTATGTGGCCCTGCGTGACGCCTTCAGGGCTGCGGCCCGCCAGTTGGAAAAATACAGCGAGCGGAGGAGGGGTGATGTCAAGAGTCACAGCGAGACCCCGTTCGGGCAGATTAGTTATCTTGCCCCCATGGAGGATTACGGTATGATCACCACGCCGGACAGCCGGGAGATCTATTTTCACCGCAACAGTGTCCACAATGCCGATTTCGACTCCCTGACCCTCGGCACCCAGGTCACCTTCAGCGAGGTGGAGGGGGAGAAGGGAACCCAGGCCAATTTTGTCAAGGTCAAGGGCTGATCGGCTGTTGACCAGGAGAAAGGTGCGTTTCCGGTGCCGCTGGCTCAGGTCGGAGTGAGGATGGATCTCATTCTGGCCTGCTCCGGCAGGAGAGGGGTGGACAGCCGCCGCCTGTCTCTGGCTCAGGGTTGAGATGAGGTGAGAATGTCATGCTGTCCCCAGAGGTAAAAACAGGATCATTGAGGCGTGCCGTCATGGTTGTTCCTGCTCCCGTGCAGATGGGTCTGCTGCTGGCGGCCCTGATTTACGGCGCCATGCTGCTCCTTGTCTACCTCTATCAGGACCACCTCCTCTTTATCCCCGACCAACCAAGCCGCAGGGTGGAAGGGACCCCGGCTGATGTGGGGCTGCTCTATGAACCGGTGAGTCTGACCACCAGTGATCAGGTCGAGCTTGACGGCTGGTTCCTGCCTGCGGCGGCATCCCGCGGGGTCATTCTCTTTTGCCACGGCAATGCCGGTAACATCTCCCACCGTTTTGATTCCCTGCTCATCTTTAACCAGCTGGGGTTCAGCACCCTGATCTTTGATTATCGGGGTTATGGCCGCAGTCAGGGCAGGCCCTCAGAGGCGGGTACGTATCACGATGCCGAGGCGGCTTGGCGCTATCTGGTTGAGGAGCGGGGGGTCGAGCCGGACCACATCATCCTCTTCGGCCGTTCCCTGGGGGCGGCGGTGGCGGCCCGGTTGGCCACGGTCCACCGGGCCGGGGGGCTGATTCTTGAATCCTGCTTCACGTCGGTGCCGGACATGGCGGCTCACCTCTATCCCCTGTTGCCGGTGAGACTGCTCAGCCGCCTGAGGTATAACGTTCTGGACTCCCTGGCGCAGGTCTCCTGTCCGCTTCTTGTGGTCCACAGCCGGGATGATGAGATCATCCCCTTCAGTCATGGCCAGCGGCTTTTCGCCGCGGGTCGGCCGCCCAGAACGTTCCTGGAACTCAAGGGCGGCCATAACGAGGGGTTTCTGGTCAGCGGGCCGGTCTATGTTCAGGGGCTGGCGGGGTTTCTGGCCGCCCACCTGCCGGTGGGCAACGTGGTGAATTCGGGTAAAAAGATGAAAGGAGGAGTGTGATGAAGGGTCTTATTGTCAGTGATCATAAGTTTGAGGATTCAGAGCTGCTGGTCCCCTACTATCGCCTTCTGGAAGAGGGGATCGAGACCCTTGTCGCCTCCATTCATGGTGGGCCTCTGCGGGGTAAGCACGGAAATCTGGTGGAGGCCGTAGGGCTGACCGAGATCGAGGGCAAAGAGTATGATATGATGATCCTGCCGGGCGGCAAGGCGCCGGCGAAGCTCAAAAATGAGCCGATGCTCCTGGATCTCGTCCGCCATTTTGTCGAGACCGGTAAAACTGTGGCCGCCATCTGCCATGGCCCCCAGATTCTGGCGGCGGCAGGGGTGTTGGCCGGCCGAAGGGCCACCTGTCACCGCAGTGTGGCCCAGGAGATCCAGAAGGCTGGGGCCCTGTATGTGGATCAGAGTGTGGTGGTGGACGGCAACCTGATCACCTCAAGGATGCCGGCCGACCTCCCTGATTTTATGCGGGAGATCATCAGGAGGTATCGGGATGCTGGATCATAAGAAACTGGCGGTCATCCATATTGTCAAGCGTGAGCTCAACCTGGATGACCAGGCGTACCGGGACCTGCTGGAGCAGGTGGCCGGGGTGCGCTCGGCCCGGGATCTGGATGAGGAGGGGTTCAAACGTCTCATGCGCGCCTTTGCCAGGAGCAGCCATTACCAGGTCAACCCGGATGGGCTGACCCTCCGCCAGAAGCTGTTCATCGACCATCTCGTGACGGAACTGGCCTGGGATCAGGACCATCTGCGCAATTTTCTCAGGAAGTATTATAAGAAAGGCAGGGTTGAGGTGCTGAGCCGGAAAGAGGGGAGCAAGGTGATTTTCGGTCTGCAGAAGATCCTGAGCTCCCGCCCGTCCCAGTCCTGAGTTTCACTCCTTGTACCGTTTTTCCCTGGCCTGCTGCCCCATGGCCACCTTGGCCAGAGCGGTCATTTCCTCGGCCAGCAGCTCCAGGAGGTCATCCACTGTGAGGATACCGATCAATCCGCCCTCGTCGTTGACCACCACCATGCGCCGAATCCCCTTGGACTGCATCCTCTTGAGCACGTCCCAGAGACCGTCCGACTCCAGACAGGTGATGAGCTCGTAACTCATGACATCACCCACGTTCACCGAGTCCTGGGGAACCTCCAGGGCCAGCAGCTCAATGACCAGGTCGCGGTCGGTGATGATGCCCAGCGGCACCTGGACCTCGCCCTCTTTGCCCTCGACAATGACCACGTCACCAACATGGTGCTCACGCATGAGTTTTGCCACGGCAACGATGTCACTCTCCGGCCTGGCAATAACCACCTGACGATTACAGAATTCTCCCACTGGCATGATTGTCTCCTTGGTGTGCGGATGAATGGGGCTGATGCTGTTATGAACGTTATATTATATTATCTCACCACAGGGTCTTTCTGCCTGTCAAGGGGATGGCTGAAGACCGACATCCCGGCCCGGAGAGGCTGCTCTGTGCTGTTCCCCGTTTTGCCGCCTGGTGCGGCGGGTCATGTCGGTCTGCCCTTACTCATCGTTATTCTTATCCTCATCGCCGCTCTTGCTGAACTCCTGGAGCGTAGTGGCATAATGGAGCAGGGTCTCCTCCACCAGACTGTTGACGGATGCGACCGGAAAGTTTCCCTCTTTATCGCGTTTCCCCGCCGACCGGCCGGTGAGTAATTCCATCGCCTCGTCCACCCGGTCCACCGCCGTCACCGCAAACTGGCCGTCGGCGATGGCGTCGACCACCTCTTTCTTCAGCATGAGATGGCGGATGTTGCTGGCCGGGATGATCACCCCCTGGGTCCCGCTGAGGGTGCGTTCAGCACAGAGGTCAAAGAATCCTTCAATCTTCTCATTGATCCCGCCCACGGCCTGCACCTCGCCATGCTGGCTGATCGAGCCGGTGATGGCCAGATCCTGGCGGAGGGGAAGGCGAGACAGGGCTGAGAGCAGCACGCATAACTCGGCACAGGATGCGCTGTCTCCCTCAACACCGCCGTAGGACTGCTCAAAGACCAGGGAGGCCTGCAAACTGAGGGGGATCTGGCGGGCATAACGGGCCGCCAGGAAGCCGGAGAGGATCATGACCCCCTTGGAGTGAATGGGGCCGCCCAACTCGACCTCCCGCTCGATATCAATGATTCTGCCGCGACCCGGTCGGGTCAGGGCACTGATCCGGCTGGGACAACCAAAGGAGTCCCTGCCCAGCATAAGGACCGACAAGCCGTTCACCTGACCCATCTTGGAGCCCTGGGTCTCAATATGGCGGATGCCTTGCACCATGGATTCAAAGACCCGATCCTGGATCCGTCCGCCCCGCCGCCTGGCCGCCTTGAGGGCCGCATCGATGTCATCACCGTCAATACAGGTCTGGCCCTCCTTGCGGGCGAGGAAATCCGCCTCCTGCAACAGGTTGGCCGAATCACGAATCCGCAGGGAGAGTTTATCCCGGTCGCTGGCCTCCCGGCTAGCCTGTTCAATGACCCGGGCCACGGCGCGGCAGTGGAGGGGCAACAGATCATTCGACTTGGCCAGAGTGGCAATCAGTGCGGCATACAGGCTCTGGTTCTCTTCACTGCGGACCATGTCATGCTCAAAATCGGCCTGCACCTTGAAGAGGGCCTCGAATTCCGGATCGTAGGCCTTGAGCAGGTAATAGATGATCGGCTCACCGATGAGCACCACCTTGATGTTCAGGTCTACAGGTTCCGGCTCCAGGGAGGTGGTGCTCATGAGGCCCAGCAGCCGCTCCACGGGTTCAATATGGATCTTGCGGGAACGGAGGGTGCGTTTGAGCCCCTCATAGGCAAAGGGCTGCATCAATAAACGGCGGGCGTCGACAATTAAATAACCGCTGTTGGCTTGGTGCAGGGCACCGGGTTTGATCATGGTGAAGTTGGTGGTGAGCATCCCCATTCTGGCCTGGTGTTCGATGCGGCCATGCAGGTTCTGGTAGGTCGGCAGGTCTTCATAGGCCACCGGCGCACCCTGGCCGTTATTATGGGTGATCAGGACATTGATCTCATACTGGTCAAAGGACGGGGAATGGGTGCCGCCGAGGGTGAGAATCAACTGGTTCTGCCCCTCCTGGTCGCCAAGAAAATCATCCACCCGCTCGGTGATATGTTCCTCAACGTCATCCAGATAGAAGACCAGTTTGGCATGGTCCTGATACTTGTTCTTCATGCTGGCGATGAGGGGCGAGACCGCCTGTTTGGCCGTCGCCTTTTTCAGCGTGCGCCGCTTCTCCTGGAGCTCCCGCTTCCAGATACTGATCTGGCGGATGATCTCCTGCAGATCAAGGTGCAGTTTCTCAATGGTCTTTTCTATATTCTCTTTGGCCTCATCCGGGAGTTTGCGAAATTCCTCGATGTTGAGCGGTTTGCCATGGCCGTCCATGGGAGAGAAACGGAACCCCAGTTCAGAGCGGCTCACGGCAATGGACTTGGCCTTGGCCTTCTTCTCCATGTCAAAATAGAGGGATTCCACCTTCTGGCTCAGTGCCTCGTTAAAACTGGCCTCCCGGGCACGATACTCATCCCCCTCAAAGATAGCTGGGATGGTGGTCTTCAAGGTGTCGATGAGTTCAAACATCTCCTGTTTCAACACCTGTGCCTGGCCGGGCGGCAGCTCGACGGCCAAGGGTTTATGGGGGTGCTGGAAATTATAGATATAGCACCAGTCGTTGGGGGTGGTCTCCTGGCTCGCCTTCTTGTTGATAAAGGACTGGATAACGCTATGCCTCCCTGAACCCTCTGGTCCAAGGACAAACAGGTTAAAGCCCTGGAGACCCATGCCGATGCCGAAGTCAACCGCCTCCATGGCGCGTTCCTGGCCGATGAAACGACCCAGCTCCTCCACCTCCTCGGTGGTGGTAAAGTCCAGACTGTCAGGGTCACAGCGATGATATGCCTGGTTCGGGCGGATGTGATGAACGGTCATGTTTTAATCCTTTTGCAGAAATGCACGGTGGGTCGATGATGATATCTGTCCTTTTAAATAATTGTAGTAAAGCAGACCGGTCATTGTCAAAA
>JBFFNY010000088.1:0-6929 GCA_041562955.1 Desulfurivibrionaceae bacterium
CTGAGCCCTCTACTTTTCATCAATTCCCTGATTGGCAAGCTCATCAGCCCGCTTATTCAGTTCACGACGAACATGGTAAATTCGCCAGACAGGAACCGTGGCCAGTAACCCCTTAACCTGTTGAAACAGAGGCTTGAGCTGCTCGTTCTTCACCTTATACTCCCCTAGAATCTGCCTGACAATAAGCTGTGAGTCCAGGTATAAATCCAGCTGCTTCGGACTGAATTGCGCGGCCAGCTTAATCCCGTGAATAAGGGCCTGATACTCGGCAAAGTTATTGGTACACTGCCCCAAGTACACCCCCTCACCCGCAATCTCCTGCCCCGCGCTGTCATACACGACAAAACCGGCACCAGCCTCTCCGGGATTCCCCCGTGAAGCACCGTCGGTATAGAGAGAAAGATGTCCATCCTTCTGACAGTTTTTTCCGGCTGGTGGCGCAACAGGATCGTCATCCCTCTTCTCCGAACCATAACCGGCCCAGATCAGCGTACGCACTGTACCCTCGTCCATGTCAGGAAACATGGTTTCCAGGACAACGGCCGGCAACTCCTCTGCAAGCCTTGCCAAAATCCTTTCCCTGGGCTTCGCCGCATCAAACAGAGACGACATTACTCGTCTACACTTTGCGGCACATGGAACATCATACGCTGACAAGTGGGACAGGTATGGAGCCGGTCACCCTTCATCAAGTCATTGAATTGCTGAGGTGGAATATTCATGAAACACCCCTGGCAAACCCCTGAGGTTACTCCGACAATGGCAATACCATTTCTGCGCTCACGAAGTTGCTCATAACGTTTGTAAATGGATCCGGTGACCTTTTTGACCTTGGCCCCACGGGTTTTATCAATTTTCGCCTTCTTCTTATCAAGCTCTGCGGTGAGCGCGTCAATTTTAGCTTTTTCTTCTGCCAAAGCGACCCGGCCTTCTTCAGCCTCAGCTTCAAGAGCGAGAATCTTTTGCTGCATCGCCTCAGCAATTTCAGCATAACGCTCAATCTCTTCCGTCCGCCGCTTATTATCACCCTTGGTATGTTCGATTTCTTTCAACAGTGACTGATACTCACGATTTGTCTGCACATTCATGAGCTTTGCCTGGCGGTCTTTCAGACGGATGATCTCATCCTCAAGCTCCGTCTCAACATCGCGCTTTTCTTTGCCAACCACTTCCAACCGTTCTTTCAGGTCTTCCGCCTCAAGAATATTGGCATCAATTCCTTCTTGATCTACATCCAGCTTGGCATACCCATCAGTGCTCTGCTCATCAAGGGCTCTGATACGTAAATCAATGTCTTGAAGTTCCAGCAGTTTATTCAGCTCTTGTTGCACATCTTCCACGAGTCAATCCTCTCTATTTTATTTTCACTACAAGTCTAATTCCATTATATATCATGCCACGAGCTCAAGGTATCCACGCAGTGGACGATCTTGAGTCTGTGACAGGTGCACATCCGCTAATTCCATATCCCCTTGTAAAAACTTCTGCAAACTCACAAGAGCCCTGTTCTCGGTTGAAAAATGTCCACAGTCAAGGAGACACATCCCCGCATCTTCAGCCCAACGGGCCTGACTATGTTTAATCTCTGAGGTGATAAACACATCCGCGCCCTGCTGCTGGGCAAGGGGGGCGAGATCGCCACAACTGCCGCCGCAAACCGCAATGTTCCGTACCTGTTGCGGCACACGTCCTGCCACAAGAATATTGGGCTGTTGCAGCTGCTCTGCCACCATTTTCAAGAAATCATCAGCCGCCATGGCAGCCGCCATTTCACCCAGCCAACCAAACCCACAGCCCGCCCCGCCTTCTTTCCGGGTCAACGGCTTTCCATTCTCGATGCCAAGTACCCTGGCCAAGACATGACTCACGCCATCAACCACCACATCAAAATTCGTATGACAACCAATAATATTCAACTGCCGGGTGATGGCAAAAGAGATCAACCGACCCTCCACCGTGGCCAGATCGATTTTCTTCACAGGATGAAAGAGAAGGGGGTGATGGGTGACAACAGTATTCGCGCCTGCAGCAACCGCCTCTTCAAACAAAGCAAGACATGGATCAAGGCCGATCAGGACTCCCGAGACGTCAGCCTCAGGATGTCCGACCATCAGGCCGACGTTATCCCATTTTTCTGCCAAGGCAAAAGGTGCAAAGTCATTGAGCCCGTCTAAAATCCCCTGTACCGTGGCGGTTTTCAATGAACCACCTCACACCCGGGGCCATAAAAAAAGGTGCAACCCCTAGAGGTTACACCTTTATTCACAAACCAGTTCAGACTGCAAAACCGGATTTTATATTCTAACCAGACTCGTAAGGGGATTGCCCACGTTGCCAAAAGTTTCTGCCTATTGTTCTTTACTAAAGAATAAAAACTTCCCTCTACACTGAAACAAGGAAAGTGGTGGGCCCACCAGGAGTCGAACCTGGGGTCGCCCGGTTATGAGCCGGGAGCTTTAACCAACTAAGCTATAGGCCCCGTTACATTTTTTGATCAAGCCACGCATACTACTTCATGCAGGAGCAAAAACCAAAGCAATATAGCAGTCAATTTAATTTTGTCAACTGCCAATTATCATGCACAATCAGTTATCTAGGGTCAAGGAGATTCCATTACACCAAAACAGAAATAGCACCAGCCCAATGACCACGCCCTATTTCTCCATGCCAACATCAATCGGGTATTTAAGCGAAGGTGCACTCCGGGCAGACTTCCGCCTGAAAGGTGTCAAAACCGATCCGGTCGATCATCCGGCCCATACGCTCACTCTTCTTGGCATTGGCCTTAAAATAATGAAGAATCCGATCCGCCACATCCAGGGCCTGCTCATCGGTCAAATCCTTATACACCTCCCGGGCAAGCTGCGGCCTGGAGGCGGCATTACCACCAACCATGACAGTCCAACCGGTTTTCTTGCCGACAAAGCCAAGATCCTTGACCGGGGTTTCAGCACAATTATTCAGACAACCGGACACACCAAGCTTGCATTTATTGGGCAGAATCAAGCCATGAAAACGCTTATCAAGCTCCAGGCCAAGACCAAGGGCATCCTGCTTCCCCAGACGACAGAGGGTATTACCAGGACAAGCCTTTATGGAACGGACACATAAACCGATCGCGTGACCTATCCCGGGATTCAAGGCCTCCCACGCCTCATCAAGCTGCTCCTCCTTAAAACCAACCATGGCGATACGGCTGGCACCGGTTATCTTCAGCACAGGAATTTCAAACCTTTCAGCGATGTCAGCAACATTGCGCAAATCGGCTGGCGAGATGAGACCCAGTGGAAAATGAGGAACAATGGCATAGGAACCATCTGCTTGTAATACAGCACCTTTTTGACCATCTTTTAACATGACAATATCCTTTTCAAATGTATGTATGCAGCACGCTTTTTTACAATCAAAGCGACCAATTTTAAAATTTTGACTTGTACTAGTAGCAAACAAGAGTCATAAATTCAAGAACTTTAGTAATCATTCCTAAAAGATAATAGTAATCATGGCCAACTGATACCGCTCAATCACAGAAATGCCTGTATTTATACGGGCATTTCTGTGGAACTTTTTGAAATTTTGGATGGAAGTCAGGGTTTTCCTTGCGTGTTAAATCATCCTTATTTATAGTCCCATCTCTAATAATGAGAACCCCTTTTCAGGGCATGAATAAATCGAACCAGCAGCAAAGACCATATTCAATTTAAAACCCCACCTTCCATCAGGAGATTCGAGCACATGAAACTTGGGTTAAACGGCCTTGGCCGTATCGGTAAATTATCACTTTGGCACCATGTTGGCCGCAAGCATTTTTCCGGAATCGTTGCGAACACTGGGCGTGAGATTGGTCAGAGCCTTGAAGATCTGGCTGCATCCATCGAGCGTGACAGCTCCTATGGCCGTTTATCTAATTTCCTCCATGGGTACAAAGGCGGACGTGTCATTGAAAACCTGAATAACATCGACGGCACCATGACTGTCAACGGTGTTCCCGTGAAAATTCTCAGGGAAGCGCGGAACCCTAAAGACATCCAGTGGAAAGAAAATGATGTACGCCTCGTTGTCGACACGACAGGCGTCTTCACGGATCCAACAGCCGATCCGAATGAAGGATGGGGAGCATTCCGCGGTCACCTTACCGGCGGCGCCGAAAAAGTGATCCTGTCCGCCCCGTTCAAGATTAAAGCCAAGGGCATGGAAATGCCTGACGATGCCATCACAACCGTCATGGGAATTAATGAAGATGATTATATCCCTTCACAGCATAATCTCATCTCGGCAGCAAGCTGCACCACGACTTGCCTGTCCTTTATGATCAAGCCGCTGCTGGATCAATTTGGCGCGGAGAACATTCTTTCCGCCTCCATGGTAACCGTCCATGCCGCCACCGGCAGCCAGAAGGTCCTGGACTCTCTGCCGTCAACCGGCGCAACAGATCTACGCAAGAGCCGCTCCATTCTCAACAACATTATCCTGACCACCACCGGAGCGGCCAAGGCCCTGCGTCTGGTTATCCCTGAAATGAAATCCATTGGCTTCATGGCTGAAAGTGTGCGCATCCCGACCTCAACCGGATCCCTCATTGTCTTGGTCCTGAACCTCCAGGATGACATTAAGGACCCGATCAATCGTGCCAAGATCAATGCCACGTACAAGGCGTTCGGACAAACCTCTCCGTACCTGCGCTACTCCGAAGAGCAGAATGTTTCCTGCGACATCATCGGCACTCCGGCAGCCGCCACGATCATTGAAGGCACCGAGACCCATACCCGCACCGCAGCCATCCGAGTCAATATGGACAAGATTGGCTGTATCGCCACTGAAAACGATGGAGAACCGCATATCCTTGAGGTTCCGGTGACCCAGGCGGTCATCTACGGCTGGTATGACAACGAGCTCGGCAGCTACACCAATATGCTCGCCGACCGCACGGTATCCATTGCTGAAACCATGGTGTAAGCTTGATCCGGATCTCATCCATGCAGGATGACGATGTTGCAGAGGTGGCCCAGCTTGACAGGCAAAACCTGTCAAGCTGGGCCACATTGCATTTCAGGCAGCAGCTGGCAGCGCCCCACTCTTTTCATTTTACAGCACGGCTTACACAAACCGAGGAACTCTGCGGTTTTATCTGCGGCCAACTCCTGGCAGATGAAGCTGAAATTCATAAAATTGCCGTGGTCGAGAAATATCACCGGCAAGCCATAGGCTCGACACTCCTGCAGGCCACGCTGACCTTTCTGAAAGAACAACGAGCCCACACCTGCATGCTTGAATTACGCAGATCGAACAGCCCGGCCCGACGCCTGTATGAATCCTTTCAGTTTGAACCTGTGGCCGTACGAAAAAAATACTACACCTCACCGGTTGAGGATGCTATTATCATGAGATTGAATGACATCTCCCCGTAACAAGGAAAGAATAGACCGGATCAACAACCACATCACGATACGCCCATATTTAGATAGAAAAACATTGAACGATGGTATAGGTTGCCTGTGCTTCACATAAAGACCTTCACCCCAGAACCTCTTCAGACCAATCCATAGACCAGCAAGGAACCCCTGTGAGAAACATTCGTGACCTTGACATAAAAGAAAAGAGAATCCTCATCCGCGTTGACTTTAATGTACCCCTGGACGGTCAGGGTAACATTACAGACGACACCCGTATTCGCGGTGTCCTGCCTACCCTGAATCATGCCCTGGATGAAAAAGGTAAAATCATCATCATGTCCCATCTCGGCAGGCCCAAAGGCCAACGCCTTCCAGAGTTCAGCCTGGCACCTGCAGCCAAAAGATTAGGCCGCCTCCTCGACAAAGAGGTCAAGCTCGCTCCTGACTGCATCGGCCCCGAGGTGGAGAAGATGATCGCCGCCATGAAGCCCGGTGAAATCCTCCTCCTTGAGAATCTTCGCTTCCACCGCGAAGAACAGGACAACGATGCCGCCTTCTCCGCAAAACTTGCTGAACTCGCGGATGTGTATGTCAATGACGCCTTTGCCGTTGCCCATCGCGCCCATGCCTCTGTGGAAGGGGTGACCCACCATTTCAGTGAATGTGCGGCAGGCTTTCTCCTGCAGAAGGAAATGGATTATTTTCACCGCTCCGTTGCTGAACCCCGTCGCCCTCTGGTGGCGATTATCGGCGGGGCCAAGGTGTCGTCAAAACTTGGCGCCTTGCGGAACCTCATGGACCGGGTCGACAAAATGATTATTGGCGGGGCCATGGCCAACACCTTCCTGGCGGCCATGGGCTACCAGGTCGGCAAATCCCTCCTTGAAGAGGATCTTGTGGAAACCGCAAAATCCCTCATGGACACCGCCCAGCAGCAAAACGTCAAACTCTACCTCCCCGTGGACTGTATTGTTGCGGACCGGTTTGATCCCCAGGCTGAAACCAAACAAACCACAGCTCAGGAAGTCCCGGCAGAGTGGATGATTCTTGATATTGGCCCAGCCACCACAATGCTCTTTCACGAGGCGCTGGAAACAGCCAAAACCATTATCTGGAATGGCCCCATGGGTGCTTTTGAAATGGATGCCTTCTCCCGGGGCACCATGGCCATGGTGGAACATGTTGCCTCCTCCCATGCCTTGACCATTGTCGGCGGTGGCGATACCGACGTTGCCGTGCACAAGGCCGGCGAGACCAATAATATCTCCTACATGTCAACTGGAGGCGGCGCCTTCCTGATGCTCATGGAGGGAAAAGAACTTCCCGGTGTTGTCGCCCTGAACAATAAAGAGTAGAGGTTATTCCATGCACCGTACCCCCCTTCTTGCCGGGAACTGGAAGATGTTTCCAACCCTGAGTGAGGCCACTGAGCTTGCGCAAGGCATCGCAGCATCGCCAGTCCCGCAGGGACGACAGGTGATGCTCGCCCCTCCGACCATTTGTCTGCATGGTGTGGGAGAGATTCTCGCCCCCACC
>JBFFNY010000089.1:0-6911 GCA_041562955.1 Desulfurivibrionaceae bacterium
ACAGCCGCCTTCTGCGGTTTGAATCGCCCCGAGGACCATGAGCTTTATCCCGTCGGATTCAAGCATGAAATCAGACAGGAGATCATTAATCTGCGGATTGATATTATAGTATGGAGACCCCTCAGTCTTGCCTGCCCGTTCGGCGAGAAGCTGTCCCATGTCCGCAATCGGGGTGATGGACTCAATGTCGCTAAAACCCAAGGTCTGCGCCATATGGGGGCACGGGTCCGCATCGATGACCAAGACCTCCTGGCCCGATGCTTGAAGTTGTCTGGCAATGAGGGCCATGATGGTGGTTTTTCCCACCCCACCTTTTCCGGCAATGGCTATTTTCATTTTTTATCCTTAATTTATGGTATATTCGCAATGAGTGTTTGGCGTTCAGCGTAAATGAACTCATTTCCAATTTAATTTCATTATATTTGTCGCTTATGGTTTCCCTCGGAATTGAAGAATTACTAAAGAATAAACATCCGCTCCTTGATGGTCAAAGGATTGGTCTCTTGTGTAATCAGGCCTCCACGGATCGTTTTTTCAACCATACCCGTGATCTCATCCATGCGGCGTATCCCGGCCAGCTCTCCTGTATCCTCTCACCCCAGCATGGCTTTTTTGCTGAAAAACAGGATAATATGATCGAGTCCGGTCACGGTGTTGATGCTGTCACCGGCGTGCCGGTCTTCAGCCTGTATGGTGAGACCCGTAGACCCACCAGGGAAATGATGGATCAGCTGGATGTGGTTGTGGTTGATATTGTTGATGTCGGAACCCGGGTTTACACCTTTATGTACACCCTGGCCTATGTGCTTGAGGCTGCGGCGGAACAGGGCAAAGCCGTTCTGGTTCTGGACCGCCCCAACCCCATTGGCGGTGTCCAGGTTGAGGGGAATATCCTTGAGCCGGAAGTGAAGTCCTTTGTGGGGTTGTATCCGCTGCCCATGCGCCATGGTCTGACTTTTGGCGAACTCGGAGCCCTGTTCAATACGGAGTTTGGTATCGGGGCGGAGTATCATGTGGTCGCAATGCAGGGGTGGCGCCGTTCCATGCATTTTCCTGAGACGGGATTGCCGTGGGTTTTTCCTTCCCCCAATATGCCGGATTACACGGCAAGCCTCACCTATCCGGGCCAGGTTATCTGGGAAGGGTGCAATATTTCCGAGGGGAGGGGAACCTGTTTCCCCTTTACCTTGTTTGGTGCCCCCTGGGTCCGGCCAGCTGATGTCTTGGATTTTGTGGAGCAGACGCCGTTGCCAGGATGTGTGGTTCGCCCCCTCGAGTTTGAACCAACGTTTAATAAACACAAGGGTACGGCGTGTCATGGTTTTCAACTGCATATCACCGATGCTGAAATTTTCAAACCGTATCGGACTGGTCTGGCCTTTCTCCAGGCCTTTATACATTTATACCCCGAGTTTTCCTATACACAGCCGCCCTATGAGTACGAATTTGTGAAATTGCCCATGGATCTCATCCTCGGTTCACCGAAATTACGAAAGCGGTTGCATACCACCGAAAATATTCTTGAGATAGAGCGGGGTTGGCAGGGGGAACTGGCTGACTTTGATGCCATGCGCGCCCAGTATTTCCTGTACGCGGATTAAGTGTAACTCCAAGGCTAGAAAATGAGAACATTGTAGATCATGTCCAGTGAAATCAATCTCGCCAATCATGTCCTGATAGGGCGATATCTCAAACATTTTTATGATATTCCCACTCACTGCCCCTATGGCAAGCGTGATGTGGCCCGCTATCGTCAGGCCCAGTTCAGTTTTGTCGATGATCCGCTGATGAAGGCCTTCCTCGCGTCCGGTTTTCGGCGCAATGGCAACACGATTTACACCATGGCCTGTTCTGATTGTGATGCCTGTCGCTCATTGCGGGTCGATCCGCTGACGTTTACACCGAATCGGTCTCAGAAACGCGTTCTGGAAAAATGTAAACAGGTGAAGTCCATGATCCGGCCGCTTGCCTTTTCAAAGGATAAGATGGACCTTCTGGACCGGTTTTTCAGGAGCCGTTTCCCGAATCAGGATAATAATGCCGCCAATTATTACGGGACCTTTTTCGCCAACACCATCACCGACACCTATGAGATTGAATATAAACTTGATGATGAACGGGTCGGGGTTTCTATAATCGATGTGGGTAGGCAGTGGCTGAATGCCGTGTATTTCTATTTTGACGACCGCTTTAACCATTTAAGCCCCGGTGTTTTTAATGTTCTGCATTTATTGGAGCTCTGCCGGAAACAGGACATCGGTCATCTGTATCTGGGGTATGCCATTGATGGTCATGGGCCAATGGCCTATAAGACACGCTTTAAGCCCTATGAGCTGCACTACGATGATCAGTGGCATTCCTGTGCAGCTGATTCCACATAAGAGACGATCCCTCCTTCTTGCAAAAACCTGCTATTCGGATTATCTTCAACCCTTTTTTGATTAAGGGTTATCTCTCTCGAGTATTGCTGGAAAGAGCCTCTTTGTCCTCATTAATTCATACCCCGTATCATCATCAACAATGAAAGTAATTCTCGCCAAGAAAGCTGGCTTTTGCATGGGAGTGCGCCGCGCCGTTGAGACCACCCTTGAGACCGTTCATCAGGGTGACCAGCCTGTGGCGACCTTCGGCCCTCTTATTCATAACCCCCATGTCCTTGATTTACTCCATGAGCGTGGCGTTGATGTCCTGACGGATCTCCCGGAGAAGCGGGACGGGGTGATTATCATACGCGCCCATGGTGTCCCCCCTGACCAGAAGGCCCGTCTTGCGGATTCCGGTGCAACGATCCGTGATGCCACCTGTCCCCGGGTGATGAAGGTGCAGGCCATCATCAAAAAACATAAGAAAACAGATCATTTTACCGTCATCATCGGCGATAAGGACCATGCTGAAGTCGTCGGTCTCATGGGCTATGCCAAGCCTGAGGTGGCTGTGGTTTCGTGTGTGGAGGATGTTGCAGGCCTCAAAATCCCAGGCGACTATATCATCGTATGCCAAACGACCCAGGATAAGGAGTCCTTTGACCGTATCTGTGCCGCTATTCTGGCAACATATCCGGGCGGGAAGGTGTTCAATACCATTTGCGATTCAACCAATAAGCGTCAGGCGGAGGTGCGCAATCTCTGCGAGAAGGTCGATGCCGTGGTTGTCGTCGGCGGGAAGGCCAGTGCCAATACGAAACGGTTGGCTGAAATTGCCGAGGGCAAGGGGAGGCCTGTGTTTCTGGTGGAAAGCGAAGAAGATCTCGATATCAAGGGGCTGGCTGAATTTGAAGTCGTCGGGGTTACGGCAGGGGCCTCAACCCCGACATGGATGATCAACCGGGTCATGCGATCCCTTGAGGTTATTCCGGGCAAGTCCCAGTGGCTTATCACAACATTGATGCAGAAGATGATTTGGTTCCTGCTTGCCACCAATTTATATGTCGCTGGTGCCGGCGGCCTTCTGGGTGCTGTTTTTGCGAAAGTCCTTGGCGGCAACTCGGGTTTGAATGGTTTTCTCATCAGCTTTGGCTATCTCTTTGCCATGCATAATATCAACCGCTATTCCGATAAATATACCAAGAAGTTTAATAATCCGATCGTGGAACGGTTTTGTTCGCAGTATTGTGCGGGGCTCATGGGGATTTCGGTACTTCTGCTGGTACTGGCCGGGAGTCTTGTCTACCCGCTTGGCACTACCCCTTTTCTACTATTCGTGGCCATGGCCTTATTTGGCATTACCTACGGCACAGAAATTTTTCCGGAATCCTTCGCGACTATTTTTAAAATAAAAAAATTAAAAGAGATTCCCGGTTCCAAGACGTTCCTTGTGGCTTCGGCGTGGAGTTTAATCACCATCCTCGTGCCTAATTGGTCCGTGGTCACGTGGTATCCCTTTTCCTATCTCATGCTGATGCTCGTTATTACGATTTACTGTCGAACATCGCTGTTTGATGTGTTTGATGTGCAGTCGGACCGGATTGTCGGGAAAGAAACCCTCCCCGTATGCATCGGCGAGAGGAAAACGTTACAGTTTTTAACCTGGTCCCTGTATGGTCAGGCCTGTCTGGCGCTTTTACCCTTTGTGATTGGTCAGGGGAAGATGATGATACTTTCCTTTCTACCCTTTACCGGGTATTTACTCGTGCTCATTACCTTGTATAAGTCCGGCAGATTAATGGCGTCGCCCCGTCTTGAGTTCGTGCTTGAAACGGCGCTCTATGTCCTGGCGCTTTGCCAGTTCGCAGCTTTTTTGGGTTGTACTTCTTTTTAAGGCCTGAAGGTGAACAATAAGGCTTTTGAAATAAATTGCTTGTAGCTTCCTGTTGATATGGCACGTATTCCTTTGCCCCATCAAAAATCGTGGCTCCGGGCTATGTGGAGATAATAGTTATGTTAGGCTGGTTTAAGAAGAAAGTATCAACAGAGTCAGACGCTGAGAAACCGGATGCTCAGGATCGTGCCGCGGATGTTTCAGGACACGTTCCGCCAGCGTCTCCCCTTGAGGCCCCCCAGGACGAGAAAATTGAACCGACTTCTATTCTTCATGAAGATGTTGGTGTCTTGTTTAAACGGCTCACCAAGAAGATGGCAAAGACCAGAGGGTCCTTTGTTGCAAAGGTTGATGAACTTTTTCTTGGTAAGAAGGTTATTGATCCAGAACTCCTTGATGATCTGGAAGAAATACTGATCACGGCCGATCTTGGTGCTGAAACCACCATGGAACTGGTGGATGATGCCCGGGCAAAACTGGCGCGCAAGGAACTGTCAGACCCCCTCGTTTTACGCCAGGCCTTGAAGGAAAAGATCACGGAATATCTCATCAGTTCAGATCAACCCGCCGAGCTTGTTCTGCCCACTGAAGGTCCCTTTGTTATAATGGTGGTTGGGGTGAACGGGGTCGGCAAGACCACCTCGATCGGTAAGATTGCCAATAAATTTGTGAATGACGGCCAGAAGGTTCTTCTCATCGCCGCGGATACCTTTCGGGCGGCGGCCGTTGAGCAATTAAAAATATGGGGCAAGCGCATCAATGTGCCGGTGATTTCCCAGGATGCCGGTGCAGATCCTTCTGCGGTTGTCTTTGACGGCCTTGAATATGCTGAGAAACGTAATTTTGATGTGATCATTATCGATACAGCAGGCCGGCTCCATACCAAGGTGAACCTGATGGAGGAGTTAAAGAAGATCAATCGGGTTATCGGCAAGAAGATTGCGGGTGGGCCCCATGAGGTGATGCTCGTTTTAGATGCGACAACAGGTCAAAACGGCATAGCCCAGACCCGTGCCTTTTCCGAAGCGGTGAAGATTACAGGGCTGACTCTGACGAAACTTGACGGCACGGCTAAAGGTGGAATCGTGGTCAATATCTGCCGGGAGTTTAATATTCCCATTCGCTTTATCGGTATCGGTGAGCAGGTTGATGATTTACGTGATTTCAATCCAGCTGAATTTGCCGAGGCATTGTTTTTTGAGGAGAAGTAATCGTCTATCTCCGGCTGGTCGGCACTGGGTACCGGTTGCCGGGCTGATTCATCTTTTAATCTTGCATGACGAACCATTGCTAAGAGTAACCTTATATTTTTGAGTACGATCCATGCCCCATTATAGACAGCATAACTCCCCGGGATGCGGCGGTTTTTGCCTTGTTGTAACCATGATTCTCCTTCTCCTTGGGGGAGCACCGCTTTTGTTCAATGTCGTCGGCTTTGTTGTTTTGGCCATCGGCTTGCTGATTATGGCGGTTTTTGTCGGCCTCATCGGCTTTTCCCTTTTTGTTCGGCATAAGGTGAGTCAGTATGAGGCGAATCAGTCCGAAGACCGCACCCAGTTTGTGACAATCCTCATTCATATTCTGGTTAAGATTGCCCAGCTTGACGGCAAGATAAGTCGTGCTGAGAAGAGCGCCATTGAAAATTTCTTTCGTACTCATTTGCATTATACGCAGGAACAGATTTACTGGGTCCGTGAGCTTATCAAGGATGCCGCAACCAATACAGACACTCTTGACTCCTTTTTAGCCGATTTCAAGAGCCGGTTCGGCTATCAGCCCCGCCTCATTTTAGTTGAACTTATTTTCCAGGTGCTCTATTGCAATGATGCCGTTTCTGACGACGAGCTCGATCTTGCCCGTCGTATTGGGATTTTTCTGGAGATCAGTTCGTATGAGTATCAGTCTATTCTGAATCGTTATAAGGGCGGACAGGCCAGAGGTGCAGCACGTTCCGTCAGTGAAGAAGAGCTGGCGTACCAGACCCTTGGGGTGTCCAGAGGGGCAAGTGGTCAAGAGATCAAGGCGGCGTATCGTCGGCTGAGTAAAGAATTTCACCCGGATATGGTGAGTCATTTGGGTGAAGAGTTTAGAACCGTAGCTGAAGAAAAAATGAAGGCTATTAATATGGCCTACAAAATATTGAAAGGTAAGGTGTAGATATGGGTATTTCCACAAAAATGAATGAATTTGCCAAACGTTCCTCTTGGATTAGAAAAATGTTTGAGGAAGGGGCAAAGTTGAAGGCCCAGTATGGGGCTGAAAATGTCTTTGATTTCAGTCTCGGGAATCCGGACCTTCCCCCGCCGCCTGAGTTTGATGCAAGCCTTGAGGATGTGATCCGCGACCGCGGTCAAGGCGTGCATGCCTATATGCCGAACGGCGGCTATCCCCATGTGAAAGCGGCTGTGGCCGGACAGATTTCCATTGAACAGAAAACAACACTCTGCGGCGATGATATCCTGATGACCTGTGGTGCTGCAGGCGGCTTGAATGTCACACTCAAGGCGATCTTAAATCCTGGCGAGGAAGTTATTATCCTAGCCCCATTTTTTGTGGAATATAACTTTTATATTGATAATCAGGGTGGGGTTGGCAAGGTCGTCAAGACGAAGGATGATTTCAGTCTTGATCTTGATGCGATTCAGGAGGCGATC
>JBFFNY010000090.1:0-6867 GCA_041562955.1 Desulfurivibrionaceae bacterium
AGATTGGCCATACAATTCACCACTAATTGAATGCCTTTTTGTCGTCTCAATCTTGTATTCGTTCTGCATTTTATCAGTCCTTATTAGAGCAATATTCCACTCAGTTTTCAGTTCCTTCAGCTTGTTCGCCCTAGTCAACCGGCAGTATTTAATTTTTACATCCCTAAACTGCATCGTGTTTTTGTCAGTTGTTGCCACTGCCATGGTTTGGTTATAAATTCGAAGGAATTATCAATGAAGAACAGGATTCATGATCCCAGTCTCAAGAGTGAACCGGTCCGTACAGCGTTGCTGTTGGCTGCCGGTACAGGTAGTCGCCTTGCCCCATTGACCGATATGTCGCCAAAATGCCTTGTTCCGGTCAATGAAATATCTATTCTTAAGAGGTTGATTGATTCCCTCCAGGAACATAATTTCAACCGTTTGGTTATAGTAGTCGGGCATCAAGCCGACTGTATCCGTAATTTTCTGGGTACTCGAGCCGGTGGCATGGAAATTACCTATATTGTTAGTCCCCTCTACAAAACGACCAACAACATCTACTCGTTATGGCTAGCCAGAAAGGTAATAGATGAATCATTTCTGCTCATTGAAAGCGATCTTGTTTTCGACCCGAAGCTGCTTAAAGGGATGCTGTATCCTGACCGAATTGCTGTGGGCAAATCCCATGAATGGATGAACGGCACCACGGTGACAATCAATAACAGCCAGAAGGTTAAGGCCTTTCATTGCGGCACCCATGCACATGATGATACCCACTACAAAACCGTCAATATTTACAGCCTTTCGTCCGCAACCTGGCAACGGGTTCAAGAACGACTGGAATGGCATATCACAAACAACTTAGTCAATGGCTACTATGAGACGGTGTTCGCAGATATGGTAAATGAGAGCATTCTCTCCTTGACCCCGGTTTTCTTTGATAGCAATCGGTGGTATGAAATTGACACTATTGCTGATTTGCGAATTGCTGAACAGATGCCGGGTCTCCGCCATCGTCCTTTTGTTCTTGTCGCCGATCCTGTTGCCGGCAAGCCCACCCCCTGTATGTCGCCTGCCTTTATGAAAACCGCAGTTCCTTTCAAAAAGGTGTCCATGCCAATAATGTCTGCTGCGACGTTACCTCAATAATCCATTACAAACAGTGAGACATGACGAATAAGAATTCTTCCGCTCAAGAGAGCTATAATTTTGTTTCCAGTCAACATGGCGGTTATTGGCGTCATGATTTTATCGACCACAACTACCTTTACAACCTGTATTTCCCCCCTGAAGATTTTTTCAGCGATATTACCAGGAAAATACATCAACTGGTATTAAACTACCCCATTGCCCAGAAAGATCTTGCCGGGCTGGTTGGCGACTTAATCGGCCAGAAAGCGGAACATATTGTTGTGGGTAATGGCGCGGCAGAACTGATCAAGATTATTGCCGGGCTGAATCGGAAATTGATTGTGCCGGTTCCATCATTTAATGAATACGCCAATGCAGGCCTGCCTGAGAATGTCGTTGAGTTTGCCCTTGCAGCACCGTCATTTCAGCTGGATGTGGATAAATTTGCCGCTGAGGCCATTCGCTCGAAGGCTGGTTTAGCAGTGGTGGTCAGCCCCAATAATCCCACCTCATTACTAGTTCCGAAAGCTGAACTTCTTCGTTTAGTGAAGAAACTTGCAGCCCACGACTGTATGCTCATCGTTGATGAGTCGTTCATTGATTTTGCCGCAAACCGTGACCAGGAAACCCTTGAACAGGACATTGAAAGCTATCCGAACCTGGCCATTTTCAAAAGCATGAGTAAGGCCTATGGCATTTGCGGTATTCGGATCGGTTACATGCTCACCGCCAACAGCGATTTTGCCGCACTTGTTCGCCAGGGCCTGCATATTTGGAATATTAATGGTTTTGCTGAAGAATTCCTGCGTCTTGCCCCGCAATACCAGCAGAAGTTTACAGAGAGCTGTGAAAAGGTCAAGGCTGATCGGGATCAGTTCTATGAACACCTGCAAACGATCCCGGGGATGACCGTGTATCCGCCTGACGCTAATTATATTTTCTGCCGTCTGCCCGACCATGCCGCATCATCTCCCGAAGTAACGGAAGAACTATTTGTCAGGCACAATATATATATCAAACATTGTCAAGGTAAGACCATGCCGGAATCTGAACGTTATCTGCGCATAGCCAGCCGCACCCAGGCAGAAAACAGGACGTTGGTTACAGCATTACGCGACGTTATTGGGCAGGAGAGGACATAATGGCAGATCAACACGCAGCAGATTCACCTCCTTCCATACTCTCTTTTACCAAAGACTTGCCGAACATCTGTTCTCTCGCTGGACTTTTATGCGCGGTTCTCGCTATTTATTATGCGATCCGAGGCATCTTTCCTGCCGCTATGATTGGCCTGATCTGGGCGGTCTTCTTTGACTGGAGCGATGGCGTTATTGCCCGGCACCTGAAAGGCCGAAATGATAAGCAACGGGAATTCGGCGGACAGCTCGATTCCCTGATCGACATTATCAGCTTCGGTGTCTGCCCGGCTCTAGTTTTACTGAGCTACGGGAATTTCAGTCCCTGGTTTCTGCCTGGAGCCTTTCTTGTTATTGCCGCCGGAGTGCTCAGACTCAGTTATTTCAATGTCTTCGGCCTGGTAGGAGAGTCTAGCTATATGGGCCTGGCGATGGATAACAATGGCCTTATCCTGACTGGTGTTTTTTTACTACACAGCATGATAGACTACACTTATTTCACCGCCATTCTCTATATCCTTATTGTGGCCCTGGCCACCATGAACGTGGCACCTATCAAAACACCCAAGTTGTCCGGCCGCTGGTATTACGCGCTCATGCTGTACACCTTAGTGCTGACAGTTATATACACCAGGCACTTATATGTCTAAGGTGGATAAAAAACAAAACAATATGTCAGACTATACATCTCTGCGCACATGTATTTCGGCTCAGGATGATGAGCTGGTCATATACGGAGCAGATAGTTTTTCCCAGTTCCCCCGACGTAATGGTTCGGTACATTCAAAATGCGACAGGGCATTAGCGGCAGCTCGCTTTGACGATTTAGTAGTATTACGCACCTCCCTGGACCACGATTACTATGACTGGTTGCGCTCATGTGGTCTAGGAACCAACCATATCGTTGAGTATAAAACCTCTGACCCGAACACGAGTCTTGCTGAACTTATTATCGCAGACCCAAGCCCAGTTCTAAAGGTTATCAAGGAGCTAGGTCGTAAACCTGTCTTTACGCCATGGTTCAGTGGACTTTTGGAGGAAACAGCGGCACAGGTTCTTGGTGCTGAGCATTTTGGTACGTCGCAGGCGGTTACGCTGAAATATAATGACAAGGCCATATTTAAAACCATTTGTCAGCAATTGGCCATTCCAGTGGTTGCAGGAGAAATATTTACTCTTCACCCCGAAGACAAGACCAATTTCCATGCAATGACAGCCATTATCAGGCGCTACCTTATGACCCACGAAACCGTTATTATTCGTGGCACTCTCGCTGAATCCGCGATGTCATTATACAAGACAACGGGTATGGACCTGGAGACCTTGTATCGTGAGATTGCGGACAGTGGTGAACAACAGGTTCTTATTGAACCATTCCTTGACGTCACATCAACGCCGAATGACCAATGGGCTATTGGTCGTGATGGATCCATCGACCATCTGGGGATGTTGGATCAAATCTGCGAGAGTGGACTGGTGTATATTGGCAATGTCAAAGGCCTCCAGCCAGACAAAAACGTCTATGACTACATTCGAGACGCCTCGTACAAGATCGTCACTGATATGGCAAACTCCGGGTACTGTGGGGTGGTGGGGCTTGACTATATCGTCTCGAAAGAGGGTATATTCCCAGTGGAAAATAATGCCCGGTTTAATGGCTCATCCTATGTAGGCATGGTTGTCCAAAATATTGAGCAGTTAACGGCAACCGCAATTCCTTTTTGGAAATTCACCAAAACAAGAACGTCTCCCTGTTCATTTCCTGAGCTCATCGAACGGTTGGGACCATATCTATATGGTCCCAACAAGTTAAATTGTGTATTCCCCCTTAATTGCAAGGAATTGCCAGTGACTGGCGACTTCAACATCGTTCTGCTGGCCGAAAACCTGGGAAAGGTGAGTAAACTTGAGGATTCATTACAACGCATCGGTATAACCAGAGAATACTCTTTCCCCATGCGGGACTGAGAGCTCTACTCAGTTGAATCCATGACCCAACCTGAAAAGTCTCGTAAAGTTTAAGAGAGACATCGTTACTCAGGTTCAGGCAGGAGTTGATCAGAAATTCAATCATTACTTAGCAGGAGTGCAGACCATGAGCAAAGACCAAAAAAGCATTAAGGCCGACAAAAAGAAACCGGCCAAGACCCAAAAAGAAAAAAAGGCTGCCAAAAAAGCCAAAAAAGAATCCAAGTGATTTTGGGGTGATATAATAGAGGTAGCAGATTGAACCTCATGGGCACGTCAATAGCCTGACAGGATGAGTACCCAATAGTCCTTATTCTATTTGACACAGCCGCATTGAGAGAAAGGTAGTACCATTCGTTTGGTGCTGCCTTTTTTATTGTGACTGAACTCAATGCATAAAACTATAACAAATTAGAATCGTTTAATGACACTTGATATTACAGCCTTTGTACTGTTTGTTTTTTTGAAACTATTGTTGAGAATTGGCAGGGTATTTTTTAGGCAAGCTACTCCTTATTTGACTTGGCTTAATGAAACAGCAGGCGCCTAAGTCAATATTTACAGATGTCAGTTGCCAACCAAAGTTGTCTAAGTCTCTTATTTTAGAAGGAGTTCTCTATGAACATTTTACATATCTCAGATCTGCATTTTGGTCCCCGCCACTGGGAGGGAGACGACCAGCTTCTGCTGGAAAAGATTAATTCATTTAATGCTGACATTGTTCTTAACACTGGAGACAGCACGACAGATGGTATGGAAGATGAGTATGCCGCAGCGGGGCTTTTCCTGGCGGGGATCACGTGTGAACATGTCATCTCCACCATTGGCAATCATGACAAAAGAAATTTGCGCTCCCACGAACTCTTCCAGAAATATATTTATGATGCCAAAATCATCCACATAGCCGAAACAGTACAAACCAGCAAAAAACATCTCTTTTTGAACCGGGAGATAACCAAGCTGCGCGAAAACTTTACCGATATAAATTTTCTCAAACTCATTCAAATACATGGAAAATCCATATTGCTTATCAACATTGATTCCAATGAATTATACAGTGATGACGGGTTTGTGGAAAAAGAGGTTCTGCGGGCCGTTTCAGAAAAAATAAATCACCTCGAATATGACTTGCCGCTCCTCATGACCCATCATTCAGTTTTGGGCACCGATGAATGTCCTCTAAAAAACTCCTCTATCTTAATTGATTTTGTCCAAAAGCATAAAATTGAGCACGTCTTTTGTGGTCATACCCACGAACTGGAACTGATGCGCACCACCGATCTCTATCACGGCCATACCTTTTTCCATTTTATGTGCGGCTCGCTGTCCTCATGCAATCATGCCAATGATGATAATATGTTTCTCTATTATGAGAATGTGGGCAGAGAAGATATGCACCTTACCTTGGTGCGGATATTACAGGAAGGCAGCACTCTATGTTTTAAAGAGGAACGAGTCTTTTGAGAATTTCAGGTATTGTACCGTTTTTCTCGTCCCATTTCATAAGAAGATCAATAAGAATTTGAGGTAGAAAATGCAGACATTCAAACGCGCCATCTTAACCCATGGTGGAGCAGCATCGGACCCGCAAAATGCTGATGGGACTCTGGCGGCCGCTCAGCTGGGAATGGATTTATTGAAAAATGGCAAAATGCCGCTCGATGCCGTCGTTCATTCTGTAAAATATCTAGAGGATGATCCGCGGTTTAATGCCGGTGTTGGTTCTCAACTTCGGGTCGATGATCGCACGGTCCAGTTGGATGCATCATGCATGACAAGTAATGGGCAATTTGGCGCAGTTGCTTGCCTTGAAGGAGTTCAAAACCCGATTGACATCGCCCAAGGCATACTGCATTCCTCCTATATTCTCATAGCAGGAGATGGGGCTCGCGTGTTTGCCCAAGAACAGCATATACCCATACGGCCTTTACATTATTCCGGCGAGGGTAAAACTAGTCAAAAAGGCGGATCATCGTCTTGCGACACCGTCGGAGCTGTGGCTTTTAATGGGACAGGGTTTGCTGCAGCTTTGAGTTCTGGGGGCCTTAAGCACGCTGCCATCGGACGAGTTGGAGATGTGCCGCTGCCGGGCTGCGGTCTTTTTTGCGGCCCTGTCGGGGCCGTAGCCTGTACTGGTGATGGTGAATTTATCGCCCTTAAAATTCTGGCTAAAGAGGTCTATGGCTGGTTGGAAAAAAATATGCCACCCAGTGTAGCTGCCCAAAAGGCAATGACTCTGTTTGATACCTCTATTGAGGTTGGACTTATCATTCTAACAAAAAACGACTGTGCATCACATGCCAGAAACGGCATGGCCTGGTCACAGCTTACAGAAATTTAAAACGGGCCTCAAAAAGATAAAGAAATAAAGAGAAATAAAAGGGGTAAGTCTTGACTTGACTCATCTTAAGATCAAGCTCAGCAAGACCTAATCAACAACGTTACGGAAGCGCATGCAGCAGACAGGATGTCCGGGCAGTCTATACAATTCTAGAGAGTTAAACCCGAGACAGTGAGGACATGAACAAAAAGAAAACAATTTAACAGCTTGGAATTACGGGATAAGCAACTAATTTGTCTTTTTTCTGTACAAAAAACAGAGGTGGACCAGAGCAACAAAAAAGCCCTTACAGCAAATCTGCTGTAAGGG
>JBFFNY010000091.1:0-6832 GCA_041562955.1 Desulfurivibrionaceae bacterium
AATCTTGCTCGAGTTTATGAGAAAACAGGTGATCCGGTTGCAGCCCGTGATGCCTATGAAAAAGCCTCTGCCTCACCAGCGTTATCCCAACCTGAAAAAGACTGGTTGAAGGATCGCATGCATAAGCTTTCCACAACATAATGAAACTGCTACACACCAAGGCTGAGGTGCAGTCTTGGTCGAAAAATATAAAAACCCAGGGAAGCACTATTTGTCTCGTGCCTACCATGGGTTTTTTTCATGCAGGTCATTTAGCCCTCATGAAACGAGCAGGGGAGATTGCGGACTCCGTTCTGGTGACGCTCTTTGTGAATCCCAGTCAATTTGCTCCGGGTGAGGATCTGTCAACCTACCCGAGAGATTTTGCAAGTGATTGCCGCAAGGCCGAGTCTGTAGGGGTTGATGCGCTGTTCTGTCCTGAAGTGGATGAGATGTATCCCCAGGTATGTCAAACCAGTATCAGGGTTAAGAGCTTATCCCATCAGCTCTGCGGCAAGACTCGTCCCGCTCATTTTGATGGGGTGGCCACGGTGGTGGCAAAGCTGTTCAATATTTGCGGTACGGATGCGGCAATCTTCGGGGAAAAGGATTTCCAACAACTGGCTGTGATCAAACAGATGGTTGCGGATCTCAATATCCCTGTCGCCATCCATAGTCTACCCATTGTTCGTGAAGCCGATGGGCTGGCGATGAGTTCACGTAATAGTTATTTAAGCGTGGACGAGCGAAAACAGGCCTTATGTTTATCTCAAGGCCTGCGTTTAGGTCGTGAACTTGCAGCCTCCGGCGTTCTTGATTCACGTTTTATTATAGAAAAAATTACAGCATTGTGTAATAGTTGTGCTGTAACTATTGATTATATCGCTATTATTAATATGAAAACACTTGAAAACAGCCTGCGTGTAGACGGACAAGCACTCCTCGCTATGGCTGTAATGATTGGCAGAACCCGTTTAATCGATAACGGCTTTTTGCTGACTGGAGATTAAAGATGTATCGCTCAATGCTTAAGTCAAAAATTCATAAGGCCACGGTTACCCAAGCCGATTTAATGTATGAAGGGAGTCTCACTATTGATGCTGATCTTATGGCCAGTGTTGGACTGATTCCCTATGAGAAAATTTGTATTTATAATATTAATAATGGCGAACGTCTTGAGACCTATGCCATAGAGGGCAAACCCGGTTCTGGTGTGATCGGTTTGAACGGCGCTGCGGCGAGGAAGGGTCTGGTTGGCGATTTGATTATCATTGTTTCATACGCCATGTTTTCAGATGCTGAGATCAAGGGTTTTGAGCCGCAGGTAGTTGTGCTGGATGAGAATAATAACGTGAAAGATGTCATTGATTGTAATTTTGCCAATTCTCCCCTGATGGAAGATTTTAGCTGATGGTTCTTGTTGTGACGGCGACCGCCGCTGAGATGAGCAGACTGCAGGATCATGTCGGCTCTGATGTGCAATTTCTTGTCGTCGGTGTAGGGCTTGTGGAAACAACGTTTAATCTGACCCGTTATCTTGTGGCTCATCCTGAGGTGACACAGGTGCTAAACCTTGGCATTGCCGGTGGTTTTCCCGCGGCCGGTGTTTCAGTGCTGGACTGTTGTCTGGCGACCTCTGAAACCATCGGTGACCTTGGCATTTGTTTTGATACCCATATTGAAAATCTTGATCCGTCATTGCTCGCTGCAGGTAATGACTATTCCGGCATGAATGCGTTTCATGCCCATTGCCTGGAATGGCTTGAGCGGGGAGACGATGTTGTTCACTGCGGTAAATTTCTCTCTGTCAATGGTGTCAGTGGTTCAGCCCGTCGTGGTGCAATGGTTAATCGTCAAGCGTGCATATGCGAGAATATGGAGGGTGCCGCTGTGGCGAGGGTTTGTCTTGGGATGCATCTCGACTGGGTTGAATTTCGTGTGGTGTCAAACCTTGTTGAAGACCGTGATGTTGCATCGTGGCAGATTGACCCGGCGATTGATAAATACACCACAATTATGACTCCTTATCTCGCGGAATTGAGTTCATGACCTCCCTGGCCTTTTCTCCCTGTCCGAATGACACCTTTATTTTTCATGCCCTTGTGCATGGGTATAGCTCCGCATTTGGTGTTGATTTTGACCCGCCAATCCTTGCCGATGTTGAAACCTTAAACCGCTTCGCATTGGAGGCTGCATTTGATGTCACGAAGCTCTCTTTTCATGCCTATGGGCATGTTCTGGATGAGTATCAATTGTTAAATTCAGGCGCGGCCCTGGGTCGCGGCTGTGGTCCTCTGCTGGTCAGTCGTGACGGAGCCATTGATTTTAAAACCGATACTATTGCTATTCCCGGTGAGCTGACCACGGCAGCGTTGCTGTTAAAGCTCTTTGCCGATGGTGATTTGCGGGTCAAAGTCATGGGTTTTGATGCCATCATGGATGCGGTCTTGAGTGGTGCTGTTGACGCTGGGGTCATTATCCATGAGTCCCGTTTCACCTACGAAGGACTAGGCCTTCAATGTGTTCGCGATCTCGGGGCGTGGTGGGAGGAGTTCTCAGGTTTTCCAATACCCCTTGGCGGCATTGTGGCGCGGAAGAGTCTGGGGATGGATGTCATTGCCCGCATTGATAAGGCAATACTGGCCTCAATTGAATATGCGCAGGCCAACCCTTCAGAATCATTAGAGTATATCAAGGAAAATTCTCAGGAAATAGAGCCGCAGGTAGTAACCCGTCATATTGATCTTTATGTGAATTCCTTTTCTGCCCAGCTTGGCGAAGAAGGGCGGGCAGCCATTGATTTCCTTTTACAGACCGGTCACCAGAGAAATTTATTCTGATTTTTATATATAGTAATTTTTATCACAAAAATGAGTTGAGTCTGGTAAAGTTGCTCATCAGTACTTGACAATTTTCCAGTGACTTATATATTGTTTTCTCCTTGTGGGTAATGGGATTGAAGCTTTTTCATAACTTCTTCTGAAACCTCCAAGATCAAGGGTTGATATGTGTTGTTTGTTTTTTACGGTAAAACAATAATTTAATTATATTTTTTTTAATTCACAGCAATGATGTAATTGCTTAACTTATGCAGGATACTTCTATGAAGATGACAGGAACTCAGGCATTTATGCAATGTCTGGAGGAAGAAAATGTTCACACAATCTTTGGCTTCCCCGGCGGGTCAGTCATTGATCTTTATGACACGATTCTCCAGCAAGATAAGATTCATCATGTGCTGGTGCGCCATGAACAGGCGGCGGTCCATGCTGCAGATGCCTTTGCCCGTGTAACAGGTGATGTCGGTGTCGCTCTGGTTACCTCTGGTCCCGGTGCTACGAATACGGTAACAGGTATTGCAACTGCATATCTTGACTCTATTCCCATCGTTGTCTTTACAGGCCAAGTACCCACAGCCCTCATTGGTAATGATGCCTTTCAAGAGGTTGATATTGTTGGCATTACTCGTCCCTGCACTAAGCATAATTATTTGGTCAAGGATGCAAAAGACCTTGTTTCGACTATACGTGAGGCCTTTCATGTTGCTCGCAGTGGTCGCCCTGGTCCGGTTCTAGTCGATCTTCCTAAAGATGTAATGGCCAGCATGATCACCTATCCTGCCAAGAAGGCCGTTGAGATGCGGACTTATAAGCCGACCTATGATCCTCACCCAGGCCAGATTGAGAAGGCGTGCAAGGCTATCATGAAGGCCAAGCGCCCGGTGCTGTATATTGGCGGTGGCGTTATTCTTGGTAATGCCCATAAGGAACTCACCGAGTTTGCCCGTAAGCTGGATATTCCTGTTACCATGACCCTCATGGGGCTTGGTGGCTACCCTGGTACTGATCCGCTCTCCTTGGGCATGCTGGGTATGCACGGGACTTATTTTGCCAATATGGCTGTTGCAAAATCAGATGTTCTTATCGCGGTCGGCGCTCGTTTTGACGATCGCGTAACCGGTAAGATTGATGAATTTGCCCCCGGTGCCACGATTATACATATTGATATTGACCCGACTTCCATCAGTAAAAATGTTGAAGTGGATATTCCTATTGTCGCCGGCTGTCAGCAGGCCATGGATCAGATGAATAAATGGGTTGATGGATGTGGTCATGATCTTGAAGCCAAAAAGGCAGAGTTCGGCCCTTGGCTTGACCAGATCAGACAGTGGAAGGCGAAGCATCCACTGGGTTATGTTGACGAAACGGATATTATCAAACCGCAGTTCGTTGTGCAGAAACTGCATGAATTGACCCACGGTGATGCCATTGTCACAACTGAGGTCGGTCAGCATCAGATGTGGGCAGCTCAATTCTATCATTTTAACAATCCTCGCACCTTGATTACCTCCGGTGGCCTAGGAACCATGGGTTACGGTTTTCCAGCGGCTATTGGAGCGCAGATGGCCGCCCCCGGTCGTACCGTTATAGATGTTGCCGGTGATGGTTCCATGCAGATGAACATTCAGGAATTTGCCACGGTAATGCAGGAAAAATTACCCATAAAGATTGCGCTGTTAAATAACGGTTATCTCGGCATGGTACGCCAATGGCAAGAATTGTTTTATGATAAACGTTACTCTGCCACGCCCATGGAGGTTGTTCCTGATTTTGTTAAGCTTGCTGAGGCGTACGGTGCTGTTGGCTTGCGTGCGACGAAGCCGAGTGAGGTTGAGCCAGTCATTAAGGAGGCTCTCGCCACGGACACCTGTGTTTTGATGGATTTTGTCATTGCACGTGAAGAGGGTGTTTTTCCAATGGTTCCGGCTGGTAAGGCAACCACAGATATGCTTTTAGTTTAATAGGTAATGTAATGAAACATACAATCTCTGTACTCTTACAAAACAAACCCGGTGTTCTTTCACGCGTAACAGGTCTTTTTTCCGGGCGTGGATTTAACATTGAAAGTCTCTCCGTTGCCCAAACCATGGACAATGACATTTCCTGTCTGACCTTGGTCACCCGGGGTGACAATGCCATTATTGAGCAGATCACCAAGCAGCTCCATAAGCTTATTGATGTTATTAAGGTGACGGATATCAGCGATACGGATTATGTTGAGCGTGAAATGGCCTTAATCCGCATTAAGGCTGAGGCGACCACCCGTGCTGAAGTTTTGCGTATTGCTGACATCTTCCGCGCTCGAGTTGTTGATGTCAGTCAGAAAAGTTACACCATTGAAGTGACTGGCAGCCATGGGAAAATTGCTGCTGTTACAGAACTCCTCAAGCCTATCGGTATTCAGGAGATTGTCCGTACTGGTTCCATCGCCATGACAAGGGCATCGAAGAAATACTAAATAAGATGTTCCACCGCGGCATATCGCATTGCAAAATCAACGAAACTGGTCCCTTTTTTAAGGTGACCAGTTTCGTTGTGTTAAGTGGTTTGGTTTAAAACCATAACCTGAGAAGATATAATTCATGAAAAAACCAATTATTCCAGTGGCTTTAGAAGGAATTCCCTTTATAGGGTTTTCAGCATTTTTGACGCTTCTTGCCGCTGTGTTGCAGTATCAGATTGTGGTTGGTGTCGGTGTCTTTCTCACTGGTTTTTGTTTATACTTCTTCCGTGATCCTGAACGCGTCTCTCCCGCTGATGAGGATGCGTTTGTCTCTCCGGCCGATGGTAAGGTGATCATTATAGAAAAAATATACGATGATCGTTTTGTTCAAGATCATGTGTATAAGGTTTCTATTTTCATGAATGTTTTTAATGTCCATGTGAATCGTATTCCCTTTGGAGGAACCGTTAAAAATATTACCTATTCACCAGGTAAATTTTATTCGGCTGATTCTGACAAGGGTGCCCTGGAAAATGAAGCCTGCACCCTTACTCTTGAGACAAAAAAAGGTCATACCTATGGCATGACCCAGGTTGCAGGGCTTATCGCCCGCCGTATTGTCTGCTGGGCTGAAGTGGAGGACCATTTCCGCACAGGTGAGCGTTTTGGACTTATTCGCTTTGGCTCACGGGTTGATTTGTATCTGCCGCTGAAGACCAATCTTGAGGTCACGGTGGGGCAGAAGGTCAAAGCTGGTGAGACAATTTTAGGATATCTGAATTGATTTTTAATGTTGCAGGGCTAACTCAACCCCATACCTTGCGGTCTTCTGTCGGGCCTCTGTACTGATTGTACATTTGTGGTTTATGTGTTGATACAGTATAAATGAATACTCATATAATTAAATACAACCTATAGGATGTGGTAATGGGAAAGGAAGATCAATATACAGAACATAAACAGGCTCCTCGGGGTACGGTTTATATTCTTCCTAATTTGATTACGACATTTAGTCTGTTTTCAGGCTTTTACGCCATTGTCTCATCTATAAACGGTAAATTTGTTCATGCTGCTATTGCCATACTGATCGCATCAGTCTTTGATGCGGCTGATGGTCGTGTAGCCCGAATGACCGGGACGACATCAAAATTTGGTGAGCAGTACGACTCCTTATGTGATCTGATATCTTTTGGAATGGCACCGGCTCTCTTGTCCTATCTCTGGTTGCTCAAGCCCTTTGGCCGGTATGGCTGGCTTGCCGTATTCTTATATGTTGCCTCCACCGCATTGCGGTTGGCCCGGTTTAATAGTCAGATCGAGGAAACGCCAAAAGGTGTATTTGTCGGGCTTCCGTGCCCTGCTGCAGCTGCCATGATCGCGACAATTGTACTGTTTTGTAATTTTGTATGCACCGTACAGGCCGAGTATCTAGATTTCATTCTTTTACTTACGGTCTATGTGTTGTCGTATCTCATGGTCTCAACCCATCAGTATAATAATTTTAAACATATCTCAAAACCCAACACCTTCCAGTTCATGGTTGGTACGGTCTTGTTTTTTATTGTCATCG
>JBFFNY010000092.1:0-6807 GCA_041562955.1 Desulfurivibrionaceae bacterium
CGCCTCCCTCTTCTTCATGGTCTGGCGCTTATCGTACAGATCCTTACCCTTAGCCAAACCGACGGCAAGCTTGATCCGCCCCTGGCTGTTGAAATAAATCTTCACCGGAATCAGGGTGTAACCCCGTTCCTGGGTTTTGCCCGCAAGCTTGTCAATTTCACGCCGATGCAGCAGAAGCTTACGCTTCCGCAGCGGATCAGGAGAGGCCTGGGTTGCAAAGGCATAGGGTGACACGTGCATATTATGCACCCACACCTCGCCGTCCTTGATCACGGCGTAAGAATCCTTTAAATTGACCCGTCCTGCCCGAATCGATTTCACTTCCGGGCCGACCAGCACCATGCCGCACTCCACCACATCGGTAATGGTATACTCATGATAGGCCTTCTTATTTTTTGCTAATATTTTTTCCACTTCGTTCCTCACTCCTTAACATTACATCTATCGTCAACACCATCAACAGCTTCCCGTCACCCGAACCGCCTCTTCAAAGGTCGTCAAGCCTGTCATCACCTTCAGCCAGGCATCCTCTTTCAGGGTCGTCATCCCCTCAGATTTAGCGATATTCATAATTTCCGAGGCAGGGGCACTCTGGCCGGCACGCTGCTTGATCTGATCCGACATCGGAAAAATCTCAAAAATGCCGGCTCGACCATAATACCCCGTACCCCGGCAATGCCGGCACCCCTTCCCCTTTTGCAGTAGTATTTCCGGCTTATCAGGCAAGGGGAAGCCGAACCCCTGGAGATTCGCCACAGGCACCAGCTCCTCCTCACGGCATTCAGGGCAAATCGTCCGCACCAGACGTTGAGCCATGGCCCCGAGCAGGGTTGACGCCACAAGAAAGGGCTGCACGCCAAGCTCCACCAAACGGGTAATGGAGGTCACGGCATCATTCGTGTGCAGCGTTGAAAACACCAGATGGCCGGTGAGTGCCGCCTGGATGGCGTTCGCCGCGGTATCGTAATCGCGAATCTCACCAATCATTATAATATCAGGGTCCTGGCGGAGAATATTCCGCAGGATGGTCGCAAAGGTCACGCCGATTGCCGGCTGCACCGCAATCTGGTTAAACTCCTCATACACCATCTCCACAGGATCTTCCACCGTGGTGATGTTCAGTTCCGGCGACGCCACATGGTGCAACGTCGAATAGAGCGTCGTCGATTTACCCGAACCGGTCGGGCCCGTCACCAGGACAAGGCCATGGGGGGACTCCACAAAGTCCTTATAGACGACGGCGTCGCGCTCATTGAACCCGATGTCGGCAATATCCTTGAACAGGACTTCAGAGTTCAGAATCCGCATGACGATTTTCTCGCCAAAGGAAACCGGGACCGAGGAGACCCTGATTTCCGCCTCCTGCGCCTTATGCTCCACCTTGATCCGGCCATCCTGAGGCCGCCTCTTCTCGGCAATATCAAGGCGTGCCAGAAATTTAATCCGGCTGATCATGGCGGCATGCACCACCTTGGGCAGTTCATAGATGGTATGCAGCACCCCGTCAATGCGAAAACGCACCAGCGACTTGTCCCGTTTGGGCTCAATATGAATATCAGAGGCCCGTTCATCGAAGGCATAATTAAACATGTGACTGACCGCGGCCTTGATGTTCTTGTCGGAAGAGCTGATCTCCTTGGCCGAACCAATCTTGACCAGCTGCTCGAGATTTCCCAGGTCCACATTGGGATTGCCAAGCTGACTTTCGGCACTGGTAATGGAATTTTGAAACCCGAAAAATTCAGCCAGAATGCGGTTGATATCCGTCTTCGTCGCCATGTGCGGATTGATCTGCACCTGATTCGCCCGGGTAATATCCTCCAGAATGGCCAGGTAACCCGGCTCATATACGGCCATCTGCAAGACGCCGTTGCGCACCTCAAAGGGCACAATGAGATGACGCATGGCAAAATTCTGGGGAATGGTCTTGGTCACCACCTCAAGTTCAAGCTCCAGGGGATCAAGCTTCTTGAAGGGCAGTTTCCTATCTTTGGCGATGAGACGGACAATCATCTCTTCGCTGAGCAGCTTCCCCTCTTTTTCTGGTATTTCCAGATTAAAGGAAATAATAATATCCACCAGATCAATCCTCACCTCGGATTTATCGATGCCCTGGTCCCGCATCTTCACCATGAGATTCTGGCGCTGGTGCTCCCGTTTCAGGGAAATCATCTTGCGTTGTTCAGCACTTATGAGCTTATTTCTAAAGAGAAGATCGAGCAGATATTGTTCATCATTTAGAAGTTGCATGGCCAGTCATCCCAATTAAAGAAAAATTCATTGTCGCGTTGTAATCTTTACAGGTTATAATAGTTGGTTTATAACCTGTTGTAACTTAAAATGGTTCACACACAAAGACATTTCCCTGTCTTTTATGATCCGGAGATCATAGAACAAAATATATAAAACCCTTGAAGGAGTCGTCCCATGCTCGCACGTATTCAGGTTGCCCTGAAACCAACCTTTCGTGATTCTTTTGGTGAAACCACCTGTGCCAACATCAAAAATGATCTTGGTTTCAATATTGATTCTGTCCGTACCATCAAGATTTTCACCGTTGACGCCGACATCACCGAAGCGCAGGTTCTCGAGGCCGCCCAGGGGCCATTCTGCGACCCGGTCACCCAGGACTATTCCCTGACCCCGCTGGCCTTGGACTGGAACCTTGATTTTGACTGGCTCATCGAGGTTGGTTTTCGCCCGGGCGTGACTGACAATGAAGGGAGAACCGCAGCCGCGACCCTGGGCCTCATGCTTGGGCGAAAACTTGCCGATTCGGAAGGGGTTTACACCTCCACCCAGTTTTTCATTTCCGGCAGCCTCTCCAGAGCAGATGTGGAAACCATCGCCAGAAAAGGACTGGCCAACGAACTCATCCAGCGGTTCACCATCATGTCCAGGGACGAATTCGCCAAGTCCGGCGGCGTTGAGGCCTATGCCGCCAAGGTTGTTGACAGTTCCGAAGCCAAGGTGGCCGAAATTGACCTGAATGTTCCCGACGAGGAACTGGTGCGCATCTCCAAGGAAGGCATCCTGGCCCTGACGCTGGAGGAAATGATCTTCATCCGGGAATACCTGGGTCGCCCTGATATTCTCGAGCAACGGAGGAAGATGGGTCTCTCGGAAAAAGCCGCTGACGTGGAACTTGAAGCCCTGGCCCAGACCTGGTCTGAGCATTGCAAACATAAAATCTTTGCCGGCAACATCGACTACGAAGATCTCGATACGGGTAAAAAGGAGAAAATCATCTCCCTCTTTGACTCCTATATCAGAACCCCCACCGCTGAAATCCGCGCGTCCATGGGCAAGAACGACTGGTGCCTTTCCGTGTTCAAAGATAATGCGGGTGTGATCGATTTCAACAACGAATGGAACGTGGTGTTCAAGGTTGAAACCCACAACTCGCCCTCCGCCCTTGATCCATATGGCGGTGCCTTGACAGGAATTGTTGGTGTAAACCGTGACCCGTTCGGCACCGGCATGGGCGCACGACTCATGTGCAACACCAATATGTTCTGCTTTGCCACACCATTTTACGACAAGGAAATTCCGGCCCGTCTCCTCCATCCGAAACGGATTTTTGAAGGTGTTCGCACCGGTGTCGAGCATGGCGGCAACAAATCCGGAATCCCCACCGTCAACGGCTCGCTCTATTTTGATGACCGTTTTGCCGGCAAACCCCTTGTGTTCTGCGGCACCGTCGGCATCATGCCAAGTCTGGTGGGCGGCAAACCCTCTGAAGACAAAACCGCGCTGCCCGGCGATATCATCGTCATGACGGGTGGCCGCATCGGTAAAGACGGGATCCACGGCGCGACCTTCTCCTCAGAAGAGCTGAATGAAGATTCGCCGGCCACCGCGGTCCAGATCGGTGATCCCATCACCCAGAAGAAGATGTTTGACTGCCTCATCAAGGCCCGTGACCTCGGTCTGTACCGTTGCATCACGGATAACGGCGCAGGCGGCCTCTCCTCTTCCGTCGGCGAGATGGGTGAATTCACCAACGGCTTTGAACTCCACCTTGACCGTTGCCCGGTGAAATATAACGGTCTCCAGCCCTGGGAGATCTTCCTCTCCGAGGCACAGGAACGGATGACCCTGGCTATTCAACCGGAAAAACTTGAGGCCTTCATCGCCTTATGCACCAAGATGGACACGGAAGCCACCGTGCTTGGAACCTTTACCGACACCGGTAAATTCCACTGTTTATACGACGGCAAGACCGTGGCCTACCTGGACATGGATTTTGTCTACAAGGCGCTGCCCCCCATGGAAATGGTGGCAAAATGGCAGCAGCCCGTCTTTGCGGAACCGGCCTTCGCTGATGAGCCGGACCTCAATGACGAATTGGCCAAACTCCTCGGCAGCCTCAATATCTGCTCCAAGGAATACGTGGTTCGCCAATACGATCACGAGGTCCAGGGCGGATCTGTTGTCAAGCCCCTCACCGGGATCGCCAACGACGGCCCTTCCGATGCGGCGGTGGTCAAGCCCATCCTTGATTCCTTTGAAGGACTCGTTGTCTCCCACGGCGTCTGTCCGCGCTATTCCGACATCGACACCTACCACATGGCCGCGTGCGCCGTGGACGAGGCCGTGCGCAACGCCGTATGTGTCGGCGGCTCCATGGACCTCATGGCAGGGCTTGACAACTTTTGCTGGTGTGACCCGATCCAGTCCGAAAAGACCCCTGACGGTCATTACAAACTGGCCCAACTTGTCCGCGCCAATCAATCCCTGGCCCATTACGCCAAGGCGTACGGCGTCCCCTGTATTTCCGGCAAGGACTCCATGAAGAATGATTATATGGTGGGCGACACCAAGATTTCCATCCCGCCCACCATGCTCTTTTCTGTCATGGCCAAGATCAATGATGTGCGCAAGGCCGTCACCATGGATGCCAAAAAAGATGGTGATCTCGTCTATGTCCTGGGCACCACCTATAATGAAATCGGTGCCTCTGAGTATGCGGTCCTCCACGGGGCCACAGGTAATTCCGTACCCAAGGTGCGCGAGGCTGACTCCTTGCCCCGTTATCGCGCCTTGAACATCGCCATGGAGGCCGAGCTGGTCTCCTCCTGTCACGACTGCTCCGACGGCGGCCTTGGCGTTTCCCTTGCTGAAACCGCCTTTGCCGGCGGTCTGGGCATGAGAATTGACCTGCGCCGGGCCCCGGTCGACGGTGTGACCCGTAACGACATCCTGCTCTTCTCTGAATCCCAGTCCCGCTTTGTGGTGACGGTTTCTCCTGAAAACGAAGAGCAGTTTGAAGCCGCCATGACCGGCACCGGTCTTGCCAAAATCGGCATGGTGACCTCGGCAGAGCAGCTCATCATCACCGGCCTTGAGGGTGAGGTTGTGGTGAACGCCTCTCTGGCGGAACTGAAAGCCGCCTGGCAGGCCACCCTGGCGTTCTAACCGGAACCGCTGGCGCCGTGCGTTACACTCCCGGACCGGGGGATGAAGAAGGAACAGCTTCATCCCCGGTCCACCATTGTTCCTTTCACCCCTGAAGCCCATGAAAACCCTCTTCATCTCCGACATCCAGGACGGCGCCCTTGTTGACGACCAGTTCATGGTCAAGCAATGCTCTCAGGCTGAAACCAAGGCGGGCAAAACCTACCTCAACGTCACCCTGATGGATCAAAGCGGTGATATTGGATGTAAGATCTGGGATCAGGCCGAACGATTTCTCCCTGAATGCCGGGAGGGGGCCGTGGTCAGGGTGCAGGCAAAATGCCAGTCCTACCGCAGCAACCTCCAGCTGAATATCTCAGCCGTTCAACCCCTTGATCAATCCTCCGTGGATATGAGCCTGTTTGTTCCCTCCACTGAAAATGATGTGGAACAGATGGCAACCGAGTTCATCATGCTGATCAAATCGGTTAAAGACCCCTTCATCCGCAAGCTCCTGCTGAAATTTTTCAATAACGAAGAGTTTTTTGATCTGTTCAAACGGGCACCCGCAGCCAAGGCCATGCACCATGCCTATCTCGGCGGCCTTCTGGAACATACCCTCGGTGTAGCACGGTTGGCGGATCACGTCGCCACACTCTACCCGGACGTGGACCGCTCCCTTCTCCTCGCCGGAGCCATATTGCACGACATCGGCAAGGTCAAAGAATTTTCCTTTGACTCCCACACCTTTGACTACTCAGACACCGGGCGCCTCATGGGTCACATGGTGCTTGGCGTGGAGATGGTACAGGAACACGTTAGGTCCATCAAGGATTTCCCTGAAGAACTGACCGTGCGGATCAAACATCTCATCTTGAGCCATCACGGCCGATATGAGTTTGGCTCGCCAACCCTGCCCATGCTCATGGAAGGATTTATCCTTAATTTTGTTGATGATATGGACGCCAAGTTAAACACCATTGCCGGTGTCAGCAAAAAAGCCACCGCAAACGGCTACCAGTGGAGTGACTACCAGCGAAGCCTCGAGCGTTTTCTCTTTGTTAAAGGCCACGCAGAAGAAGAGCAAAACTCCGAACAGCTCACTGAAAAAGAAAATAAGCAACCCTCTTTGTTTTAATCTTCACCCAACAAAAACCCCTTTTGCAACAGCGCCTTTGTTGGTGGTAAGATTCGTTATTATTGCATCGGACCTCAATCCCACCGCTCAAAAAAACTCAAGGAGTACACATGTTCCTCACCAACACGGAAGAAATTCCCGGCAAAACCATTCAGATCTGCAAAGGCGTTGTCTCCGGCAGTACCGTGCGGGCAAAGCATGCCGGCCGTGACCTCATGGCCTCCATCAAAAACATCTTTGGCGGTGAGCTTGTCGGCTATACCGAGCTGCTC
>JBFFNY010000093.1:0-6691 GCA_041562955.1 Desulfurivibrionaceae bacterium
CTCTCCTGGTCTGCAGGATAAAAACTTCCGGCCCAGGCCGGTGTGCGATATTGGTTCTCTTGCATATCATGGATTCCTTATGTCTATTCGCCGATATTGCAGCGCTTCAGCGATATGGTTAGAACAAATGGTTTCGGATGCTGCGAGGTCGGCAATGGTGCGGCCGATTTTTAAAATGCGGTTATAGGCCCTGGCGGAGAGACCGAGTTGCTCCATGCCCCGTTCAAGGATGGACATGGTTTGGGGTGCGAGATGACAATGGACTTTCAGGTCCTGACTGGACATCTGGCTGTTGGCGTGAATGTTGGCTGTTTTTTTATAGCGTCCGGTTTGAATGGCCCTGGCCTTGATGACCCTGTTTTTGATATGAACGGAGGTCTCACCCGCCGGTCCACGGGTCATCTCCTTGAAGTTGACGGCCGGGACTTCCAGGTGGATGTCAATGCGGTCAAGGAGCGGTCCTGATATTTTATCCCGATATCGTTTGATCTGGATTTCGTTGCAGGTGCATTGGTGCAAGGTGTCGCCTAAATGGCCGCAGGGGCAGGGGTTCATCGCGGCAATCAGGACGAAACGTGACGGGAATTTCAATGAGTTTGAGGCCCTGGAAATCGTCACATACCCGTCTTCGAGGGGTTGGCGCAGGACCTCCAGGACATGTTTTTTAAACTCGGGCAGTTCATCGAGGAACAGCACCCCGTTATGGGCCAAGGATACCTCGCCGGGACGGGGAATGGAGCCGCCGCCAATGAGGCCGGCATCGGAGGTGGTATGGTGCGGTGCGCGGAAGGGGCGTTTATGAATCACAGAGCTCGACTTGGGCAGGAGACCGACAATGGAGTACACCCGGGTGGTTTCCAGGGATTCCTCAAAACTGAGATCCGGTAGGATGGTGGGTAATCTCTTGGCCAGCATGGTCTTGCCGCTGCCCGGCGGGCCGTTGAGAAGGATGTTGTGGCCACCGGCCGCCGCCACCTCCATGGCCCGTTTGACATGATCCTGCCCTTTCACATCGGCAAAATCAATGGACTCGCTGAAAGTGTCGCAGACGGAGGTTTGAGAATTATAGGGCGCAATCTTGAGGTTGGAGTCGAGAAATTCCACGGCCTGAGCCAGTGACTGCACCGGGATCACATCAATACCCTGGACAATGCCGGCCTCCATGCGGTTGTCCAGAGGAACGAGGACACCCTTGACTCCTTGATCCCGAGCCGCAATTACCATGGGCAGGATGCCCTGTACCGGCCTGATCCCCCCGTCGAGGGAGAGCTCGCCAATCAAAACATAATCGTCAAAGCATGGGGTGGTGAAGATGTCGGTGCAGCCGAGAATGCCGATGGCAATGGGCAGGTCGTACCCCGTGCCGCCTTTTTTGACATCGGCAGGGGCGAGGTTGACCGTGATTCTGCGATTTGGGAATTTATAATGGCTGTTCTTGATGGCGGCTTTCACCCTGTCCTTGGCCTCCCGCACCGCCCCCTCAGCCAGCCCCACAGTGGAAAAGGCCGGAAGGCCATTGGTGACATCAACCTCCACCTCGATGGGCAGGCCGTCGACCCCGTTGAGGGCAATGGTCTTGATCTTGGTCAGCATGAATTATGAGAAAAGGACATGGGAGTACATCTCGTCATTGAAACCGATGTAAAAGCTGTTGCCTTTACGGACAGCCGGAGCCCTGAGGTTGCCGGAACGGCCGAGCAGTTTATGCATGATCTCTTCGCGATTGGTGGCGTTCGGAGTGAACTCGAGAATTTTTTTGCCGCTGGCAATAAAGATCTGGTCGGCATTTTTCACAAGATCCCATCCGGCATCACCGGTAATGGGATTTTTTTTGGCGTCAATTTCAATGTCAAGTTCACTCTGGTGTTCAGAAAAAGCAAGACCTGCTTTTTTACATGATACTCAACCCTTACGCATGTAACCCCATTCAAATTTCATTAAATTCTCCTTTGTTGTCAGTATGATAGATTCAATCACTGATTATAGTAGTGAGGCGCCTTTCCACTTGTCAATGCAATTATTATTTCGCTCCACCCCTTTAAAATGGAATATTTTTAAGCGGCGCGGGTCTTATGGTGACATAACCATGGTTTGCAAACCCTTTTTGTTTGACATGGTTCCGGCGATTATCGACACTGGATTGAGTTCCCTGTCGAGACTCTAACGTTTATCTGAGATGAAAAATGATGAGAAAAATTACGTATCCCGTCCTGCTGCTGCTGACCGTCATGGTTTCAGGTTGTTATTCCAATGCCCCTGTTCAGCGCGTAGATCTGCAGCCTGATTTCTACCCGCAACCTGGTGCAATGAATACGTCCAGCTATCCAGACCCGGTGACCGGTGAGGAAAAGGTGGTGTATGATTTGAACGGCTACTGGAAGGTGTGGCTGGGCTATGCCGATGCGGTTGCCATTGTCCAGGTGGATGACCATTTTGAAGGTCGAACCGTGGTGGGCGGCGGCTGCTGTTCCCATGAGTATGAGGCGGAGCGGCTGCTGATTCGCGGCCGGGTTGATGGGAATCTCATCCATTGTGAAAAGCGTACTGCCGGCAATGACTGGGAAACCAGTGTGACGCCTTTTTCTGCGGATGGAAATGAATTTTATTGTCTGGGGTTTCCGGTCCGGCGCTTTGAACGGCTGGAGCCGACCGAATCCTATTATCCGCTCCTGCGTGAAAAAGATAAACGATGAAACAGGCCCTGTTCTGGTTACCCCTCTCCCTGGCCTTCCTCGTATCCCCTGAAATTCAGGCCGTACTTGGAAATAGTGTCGGGATGATCGGCGTGTATGTCTACCCGTTGCTCCTCGTGGTCGCAGGCCTTGCCTTTTTGATCATGCGCTCCTACGGGGATGTGCCTGATGGTGAATTTCTCCTTCTCCGTCGTCATTACGGGGTGTGGCTGTCTTTAAGTTCTCTGCTTGTAAGCCGTGTTGTTTTTTTTGTGACGGGCTCAACAATTGTTCTGGCCACCTCGGGTTATGTTTTTAATGAGGTCTTTGTTTCAGCCTTTCCGAATTTCGGTTTTGCTTTTCTGCTCCTTGGTCTGGTCCTTGTCGTCAATCTCTGCGGGCCAGTTTGTGCCCGCCGGGCTCAGGTGTTTTTTGTCTCACTCTGGTTTGGTTCGCTATTGTATGCCGCAGGCTGCGGCATCGGTGCTGAGGCGCACCCCGAAGCTGGCGGGGACGTGGCTTTTGCCTATCGAGGAATATTCCTGCCGATCCTCCTGTTGATCGGTGTGGATCTTGGTCTGGTTCAGCGGCTGAATCAGGATAGCAAGGTTCAGTATAAACTGCTCTGGACTGGTTTTCTGCTCATACTGGTACTGCTCGGGGCCTGGGCATGGACTATGGGGAAGATGGTCCCTTTTGATGTCCTGGCCGCTTCATATATTCCCCATATGAAGGCCGCCCATAGACTGCTGGGCGATGCTGGCCGCAATGTCCTGGGTCTGGCTATGATTGCCGGCACCTTTGCCATGGTTAATGGACTGTTACAGGTCCTGGTGGCGCAGATGCATGATGTGTGTCTGCATACATCTTTGCCGAAGTCATGGGGGCGGTCCGGGTTTTTTGCAAGGGTGTTTGTTGTTGTTCTGGGGTGCAGCCCCGGGGTTATGATGGCTCAAGGCATGGCCGGGTACGAGATCACCGAGGTTTATCTGCGCGGGAGTCTCATCTTCTGGCTCCTTCATTATGGCCTGATGAGCGGTATCGCGCTGCGTCAGGGCCAAGGTGTCTGGCCATGGTTGCATGGGGGCGCCATTGTCCTCCTGGTCACGGGCGCTTCCGGCCTGATTTATTTTGATCCTGATTTCAGGCAACTTTCTTTTGCCATGGGGTGTATGCTGGGATCTGCTGTTTTCTGTGCTGGTGTTGTTAGTCTATTTATGAATAAAAAAGAGGTGTTGCGTGGTTAATAGAATAATCTTTTCCATAAGGAGGACGTTATGAGACGGATGTCCGTTATGCTGGTGTGGATGTTGGGTTTAATTTTTTGTTTGAGTGGTGTTGGCACTTCTGGTGAGCTGGAAATTGATCGGATGACCAAGGAGCAGCTCCAGGCTCAGCTTTCTGATCCGGATGTGGTGGCGGTTGATGTCCGTACGGGACGGGATTGGAAATCCAGCGAGTTTAAAATCAAAGGCGCGGTGCGTCCGGGTGACGATATTGTCAAATGGGCCATGTCCTATGAGAAGGACACGGTCTTTGTACTGTATTGTGCCTGACCTGATGAGTATACAAGCGTCAGGATGGCGCAGAAACTTGTCGGGGCAGGATATACAGAGGTTTACGTTTTAAAAGGCGGATGGCGGGAATGGTTCCGCGCTCAATTCCCTGTGGAGGGAATATAGGCGGTGTTGTAGCGCTGTAAAAAAAAGGACAGGTTCACTCAGGGCAGCCTCCTGGTGGACCTGGTCCTGAATCGGGTTCAGTCAAGACCTGTGCTGGATGAGTCAGGGGTTGTTAGTCCCGACACCATGTCTTAGACTATTTCCATAATCTTACGGGTAAGGTCGGCGATATTAAAGGGTTTCTGGATATAGCCGGCACAACCCTTATTGACGATATCCGCGGCCTGGCCTTCAAGGGAATACCCTGTGGAGAGGAGGACCTTGATCTGCGGGTCAATCTCCATAAGTTTGTCGAAGGCTTCGTTGCCGCCCATTTTAGGCATGATCATGTCCAGGACGACAATATCGATGAGTTCAGCTTTTTCCTGATATACGGCCAACGCGTCTTCACCGTTACAGGCCTGCAGGACGACAAAGCCCCGATCCTCGAGGAGTTCCGTGGCGGTTTCGCGGATGTCATCATCATCATCCACGAGAAGGATTGTTCCGGCCACAGGTCGGTTGGTGAGAAGGGATGCATCCCCCCTGTGCTGTAATGACTTTTTGGACCAGGGGAGATAAACGTGGAAAGATGTGCCGCAATCTATGTCTGAGTCAACTTCAATGCAGCCGCCATAGGAGGCAATGATCCCATAGGTTGATGCCAGCCCCAGTCCTGTTCCCCTTGAGACATCCTTTGTCGTGAAAAAGGGTTCAAAAATCTTATCTAAAATTTCAGCCGGAATACCTGTGCCGGTATCATGAACAGTGAAATGGATATAGTCACCGGGAATACCCTGACTCAGTTTTCGTTCAACAATGGAAAAGTCAACAACTTCAGTGGTAATGGTCAAGGTGCCGCCATGGAGCATGGCATCGGCGCCGTTGATGCAGAGGTTGAAAAGGATTTGTTCAATTTGGCCCTGATCCGCATTTAAGATACAGGGGGTGTCGCAGAGATCGGTTGCAAAAATGATGTTCTTTTTCGTGCGGGAAAGGGTCTCGAGGACCTCTGTGATGAGACGGTGCAGATCCAAGGGTTTAACATCATACTGTCCTTGTCTGGCGAAGCCGAGCAGCTGCCTGGTGAGTCGTCCGCCGCTTGACACAAGCTTTTCGATATTAAAAAGATGATCCATCGCTGGATCCTTGTCGCAGTGGGTGAGAAGGAGAGAGATATGACCCTGAACCCCCATGAGGAGATTGTTAAAGTCATGGGCGATGCCGCCGGCTAACGAGCCGAGCGCTTCCATTTTCTGAGAATGGCGCAGGAGGGTTTCTTTTTCCTTTAAATCTTGGAGAACAAGACCGTTGAGTTCAATCTCTTCTGCCAAAAGGATATTGGTGCGCGTGAGTTCCGTTGTCCGTTCTGCAACCCGTTGTTCAAGTTCCTCATTTGCCTTTTGAAGTTCATCCCTCTGTTTTTCCACCTTTCTTTTGAGTGAAATTTTTTCTGCACAGTTGTCCAGGGTTACCGCAAGTTCTGAAATGCCGACCGGTTTGGGCAGGAAATTGTACGCACCAAGACGCATGGCGCTCAGGGCGGTGTCGAGGTCACCATGGCCCGTAATCACAATGGTTTCGAGCTGTGGACGGAGTTCCTTGGCTTTGCCGAGAAGTTCAATCCCGTCCATTTTCGGCATGCGCACATCGGTGACAAGTATGTCAATCTCCGTTGTCTCGAGCAGGGTGAGCGCATCTCTGCCTGAGGAGGCTGTATAGGTTTGGAATTGCCTGTTGGTTAACTGCCTGCCCAGCAGATTGAGAATCTCTGGCTCATCGTCAACAATGAGTATCGATGTTTTTATGTTGTATAGGGAGAATGGCATGAGAAGTATACTACTAGAGTTCCTGACTTTTGATAAAGAATAATTCGTGAAACGTGCAATTATATAAACAAGCTCAGTCGGTTTCTTCAGCCATGACCGCGGGATCCGTAAGAATTCTGAAGATGGTGCCGGCTCCCTTGGTGCTGCTTATAAAAAGTTCCATGTTCATTTCCGAGGCAATTCCATGGACAATGGAAAGGCCGAGACCGGTGCCCTTGCCAATCTCCTTGGTGGTGAAAAAAGGTTCAAAGCAACGGTCTATTTCCATTTTAGACATGCCAAGACCATTATCTTCAACCTCAAGTATAACCTGAAAGTTGTTGGGGTCATGATAGAGGCGAATGGTGACTTCCGGTTCGAATTCAGGGGAGTACTCTCTTTTTTCAAGTACGGCATGTCTGGCATTAGACAGAAAATTAATAATTATTTGTTCAATCTTCTGAGCATTGGCAATGACAGGGGGAAGGTTCGATTCAAATTCTTCGTTGAGGATGATACCGTTTTTGCGAAACTGTTCTCTGAAAAAGGA
>JBFFNY010000094.1:0-6605 GCA_041562955.1 Desulfurivibrionaceae bacterium
ACCCATTTTGACCGGCCATAGTCGGGCGAAACCAGTACGAAATCTTTCAGGTTTAATGATTTGATCTTTTCGACGACAAGCTCATCGGTCTGAATATGTAGGGTGTGCACTTGGCCGCAATGGGCATTGAGGACGGCTTCAGAGTGAAGGTCTATGAAGGCGGTGAAATGAGGCCTGGCTCGGAAAATTTGCCGTGTGCGGGTGATGCCTTTCGGAATTTCAAAGACACCGGGTTTGGCCTGTTCCATGGTGGAGTAGCCAAGGTAGGGCACAAACACATTTACGGTATGGGCCATGTAATGATGACACCCGTCAATGAGATCGATGAGTTCCAGTAATGAGGTGTCGTCAGGCGTTGAGGCGATGATGATGATGTCACGGCCACCAATATCCGTTGGAAAAGAGTGGTAGATCTCCCCGTCAGAGAACTGTTCCCTGTTCATGGTGGTGAGGGGGCAATGGAGCAGTGCTGCTGTCTCACGTGCCAATGGCAGGGATTCTTGATTGGAGATGAGAACCAGGTCTTGCACAGATGCTTGTTTCATGGAATGTCCAGGGGATGTTCTATATTAATGGTTACGCTGAACTGGTGATGTAAAACCAGGCAAACCCTTACCTGCCACTAACATAACATAATATCGGTAAAATATCCTTATGACATGCAATGGCCAGATTCAGGCTTTCTATCCGATGACCGGGGCTCTCTCCTCCCTTGTGAATGTTTTGATCCGCGAGACGTTTAACTCGCATCGTGGTCCTTGTTCTTCTGTAACTACAGTTTTCTCGATGGTGAGAAATTGAGACTAAAAATCCGGCATACATGAGAAGAGACTGGCCTTATGGTTGTCCACGAACCGCTGTAACAATGCACTCGTTTCCTGGTTCATGTCTGAAAGTTCAATGCCGCAAAGATAATACATATCCTCGGGTGAAATATGGGCGATATTCCCGGTGATGTCACAGGATACGTCATCGATGGTGAGGACTATGTCTGTAATCTTCTCACCCTGTGCAAACGTGTCGGCATGATCGAGATAAATTCCAACTCCGCCCGGCGCCACATTGACGACATTGAAGTGTTTGGCGGCAATGGTGATGCTGACCTTGCTTGGGTCATCAACAGGAATTCTGAAAAATTTACGTCCACTCTCTCTCTTGTCGTTTGCCGCCATGTGTTTCCCTGAATTTTGAAGTCGCGTGATGGTGAAGAACCTGATCTTGACAACGAACCTGCTGTTATGTTTGGATATCAACCATAACATAGACCTGCAGGATGAATCAAAAAGAAAATGAACCGTGTAGAAAGGAGAGACCCATGGATGTGACAATCACCTATTGTGCAAAATGAAACTATTTGCCCCGAGCTTCCAGTCTGGCAGCTGAACTTGTTGAGTCCTTTGGAGCAGAGGTGACATTGCTGGCAGGTGCTGGCGGAGTTTTTGAGATCAATGTTGAGGGAACACTTCTTTTTTCCAAGAATGAGGTGGGCAGGTTCCCGGAAGAGGGTGAAATTGTAACATTGATTCAGGCCTTATGATCCGGCCCTTAAGCGGTTGAGTGTTGTTCGACCCGGCTGCCAAAAATAGCGGTGCCGACCCGTATCATCGTCGCCCCTTCGGCAATGGCAACTTCATAATCCCCTGACATGCCCATGGACAATTCAAGCGGGCTCCGGGTTGCTAAAAGTCCTTGGTGCTGCAGGTGTTCTCCCAATTCTCTTAATTGGGAGAAATAGGGCCGGCTCTCCTCAGGGTGGTGGGCAAGGGGGGGCATGGTCATGAGTCCGCAGAGCTCCAATGCAGGATACTGCTGTATCTTGCGCAACAGCTCTTCAGCATCTTCGGGTAAGACGCCTGATTTCTGGACTTCCCGGCCAATATTGACTTGAATGAGGATTTTCTGTGTCTTGGACAGAGCTGCGGCGTGTTTGGCAATGGATGCTGCGATCTTCAAGCGATCAACGGTATGAATATAAGCGAAATGCGTGACCGCCAGTTTGACCTTGTTGGATTGCAGCGGTCCAATGAAATGAAAGGTGGCAGCCCCAGAGAGGAGTGTGATCTTCTCAACCGCTTCTTGCAGATAATTTTCCCCGAAATCCTTCTGCCCGCAGGCTATGGCCTGTTGAAGGGAGGTGAGGGGTTGTCGTTTAGACACCGCCAGGAGTCGTATGTCTTGTCCATTTCTGCCGGACGCCTGTGCGGCGGCTTGGATTCTCGCGTTTATAGAGGCAATATTGTCAGCAATCATATCGTGATGTGGAAGAGGTTCTGCACGTTTTCAGTGGTGGCGTCGGCCAGTTCTTCAAGGGTAATATTCTTTAATTGCGCCACTTTTTCTGCAGTGTAAAGGGTGTAGCAGGGCTCATTTCTTCGACCGCGAAACGGCTCAGGGGCGAGGAACGGCCCGTCCGTTTCAACCAGAAGCCGGTTCAGCGGAATTGCCGCTGCAACATCCTGTAACTCCACAGCCTTTTTAAAGGTGACTACTCCGGGTATTGAGAGGTGAAAGCCGAGATCTAAAAACGCTTCTGCCACCGGCGTATCCCCTGAAAAGCAATGGATCACACCGCCGGCCGGGAACGGTCCGCGTTCTTTCAGGATGGTGATAATCTCATCATGAGCCTCCCGGTCATGAATAATCACAGGGAGGTTAAGTTCTTTGGCCAATTCAAGCTGCACGGTAAAGGCCTTGATCTGGTCGGCAACAGGGGCGTAATCTTTATACCGGTCAATACCGATCTCGCCATAGGCGATGACTTTTTTATGGTCCGCCATGGTGCGCAGTTTGTCCAGGGCAATGTCATTGCACTCCGGAGCATAATGGGGATGTATCCCCACCGCTGCATAAATATTCAGGTATGCTGAACTTAATGATACGGCCTGTTCAGAACTTGCCACATCGATGCCGATGGTAATGATGGTGCTGACCCCGGCAGCCTCTGAGCGCAAAAGGACGTCTTCAACATCATCCTTGTACTGATCCATGTCGAGATGGCAATGGGTGTCGACAAAATGATGGTGCGGAGCGAGTATGGGGAGGGGTTTTCTTTTTTTATGTTTTGACATGATGACAGGACGCTTTCAACTCAAGTGGAGGGGTTATTCCAGCAGGTGTAAATTAATTGACAAACACCCCAAGGACAACTACTTTGTGAACAATTTATTACATTTATTCTAGCAGGTTCTTAAATCAATGAAACCAGTGTTACAAGCCATCTATAATCGCAGATCACGACGCGAGTTCACCGGACAGCGCGTCGAGATGTCTGATCTGAACGAAATCATAAAGGCCGGGGTCTGGGCCCCGTCAGGTTTGAATAATCAGCCTTGGCGTTTTGTTGTGATCACTGATCCCTCCACCATCAAGCAGTTGTCTGAGACCACGCATTACAGTCATATTGTTGTCAGCGCCCCGGCGTTGATCGCTGTGTACCTTGATGCGCAATCCGTGTATGACGAGGTGAAGGATCACCAGTCCGTTGGCGCCTGTATCCAGAATATGCTCCTGGCCATTGAAGATCTGGGTCTTGGCGGGGTATGGCTCGGGCAAATCTTAAAAAATAAGAATGATGTGAATTGTATTCTCAATGTGAGTCACGATTATGACCTGATGGCGGTGGTCGCCCTGGGGCATCCTGCAAAAAAAGATCAACAATCAAATCGTAAAAATCTGGATGATTTTATTCTAAAATACATTTAGGGTCTGTTTTTATCAATTTCACTACGGCCCTTGTGGCAGCTATGGACATTTCGCCTTGCCATGTTAATTTTTCTAATGCTTCGTTCATCTTAACTCAATACTATCCTCAACCTGGAGACTATTATGACTGCTTTTAATCTTAAACAAACGCTGGTTCTTTGTGTGGCCCTGTTCTCGTTAGCCCTTACCGGCTGTGTCGGTGCAGAATCATCTCCTCAGGCTGATGGTATGGCGGCTCCAGAAGAACTGAATAAACCCTTTTACCACTCGGCCTATAAGGAATTTCTCCTGCCTGCAGGTTTAATTCTGGATAAAAATGAAACCCGTTTTGTGCATACCGATTCGTTTACCGGCGGCAATCTTCGTTTCACCGGAAAACTTGAAATTGAGTCTCTGGCAGATTTCTTTGTAAATACGCTGCCGAAGAACGGCTGGAATCGAGTCTACTCCAATGTCGGAAGTGAGATGCTGCAGGCCTACACCAAAGAGAAGGCCACCTGTATCATTAAAATAACTGAGACCAGCTTTAAGACCGTTGTTGATATTTATGTCGCGGATGTGTCAGGAAAATAACCCTACATTTATTGTAATCTATGCCATCGCCCTTATTTGGAAAAAAAATACTCCTTGGTGTTTGCGGTTCCATCGCCGCCTTCAAGGCCTGTGAGTTCACCCGGAGTTTACGGAAACTGGGGGCTGATGTTACTGTTGTATTGACTTCAGGGGGGGAGCGTTTTATCTCCCCTTTGACTTTTTCAGCCCTTTCCGCAAAACCCGTCTATGGCGGGATGTTTGCTGCTGAACAGAGTCACCAGATTCCCCATGTTTCACTCAGTCGGGATCATGACCTCATCCTCATTGCCCCGGCCACCGCACAGACCATTGCCCGGTTGTCTGCGGGAATGGCAGATGACCTCCTGAGCGCGGTGGTTCTTGCCGCCGATATTCCGGTTGTGGTCTGTCCGGCGATGAATTCAAAGATGTATTCCCATCCGGCGACCCAGAAGAATCTGCAGAATCTTGGTGGGTACGGCTATACCATTGTCCAGCCTGATTCAGGCAAGATGGCTTGTGATGAAGAAGGACCCGGACGTTTAGCGGAGTGGGACGATATCTGTCTGCACCTGGAATCTCTGTTTACCCCGCAGGACCTTGTCGGCAGGAGGGTACTGGTCACAGCCGGTCCCACGGAAGAGCCCCTTGATCCAGTACGCTTCATTTCCAACAATTCCTCTGGGAAAATGGGTTATGCCCTCGCCCAATCAGCCAGGAGACGTGGTGCTGAAGTCACCTTGATCAGCGGTCCGACGTGTCTTGAACCACCCGGTGTCGACTGTTTTGAGTCTGTTCGCACCGCGCTTGAGATGAAGGAGGCGGTCCATTCCCATTTCAAGAGTACCGATATCCTCATCATGGTGGCCGCGGTGTCTGATTTTAGACCGGCTCACTACGCCCCCCATAAATTGAAAAAAGCCACAGGGGAATTGTCCTTGAACCTTGCCGCCAATGACGACATCCTGCTTTCCCTGACGTCTTACACCGACAGACCGTTCATGGTCGGGTTTGCCGCTGAAAGTGAGAATCACCTGCCGTCGGGTCAGGATAAACTGCAGCGCAAGAACCTTGATATGATCGTGATCAACGATATCAGCAGCACGGATACCGGATTTAAGTCTGATACCAATGCGGTGACCCTGTTGCATCAATCCGGTCACAGGGTTGAAATACCCCTGGGCACAAAACTTGACATCAGTATGGCGATCCTGGATGAAATCGTCGGGGCCTTGTCATGATCCGTTGCAGCCGAAGGGATTTTCTCAAGAAATCCATGGTGACCACCTGCGCGGCCGGTCTCAGTCAAGCACTGCCGACAGCGGTGCAGGCCTATACCCCTTCTACCAAACCCAGGATTGCCAAACAGGTTTCAACCACCTGCGAAATGTGTAAAGGGCATTGTCCTGTAGTGGCGACCATATTCAAAGATAACTCGATACGCCTAAAGGGTAATGCCAATAATCCGATTCATGGCGGCGCGCTCTGCAGTCGCGGTCTCGCGGCGACACAGTTGTTAACCCATCCCGATCGTTTAAAATACCCGATGAAACGGGTCGGCAGACGTGGACAGGGGAAATGGCGGCAGATTTCATGGGATGAGGCACTGCAGGAGATTGGCGGCCAGATTAAACAGGTTTATGGCACCAAGGGCGGTGACGGGTTGGCCCTTTTTGCCGGTGGCAGGTCTGCATATCACGCCAAACAATTTTTCAGGAATCTGGGGTGCAATTCTATTGCTGACAGCTCCCATGATAAATCTTCCTTTATTCGTTCCCTCGGATACGGCACGACCTTTGGCGCTGTTCCGGATCCTGCCCTGGTTAATCTTGAACACAGTCAATGTATTGTACTTCTGGGGACCCATATCGGTGAAAATGTGCTTGTGCCCCAGGTCCGGCAACTGGTTCACGCCCTGTCCAGACACGACGTTGAGCTGGTCGTTGTTGATCCGAGGTTCTCATCGGCTGCAGCAAAGGCTCATCATCATTTAGCGATCAAGCCCGGTACGGACACCGCTCTTATTCTGGGTTGGATAAATTATATTATCGAAAATGACCTGTATGATCATGGTTTCGTAGACGGTTCCTGCACAGGTTTTGCTGAGCTTCGTGACCATGTCTCAGCCTATACCCTGAAGAAGACGGCTGAAATTACAGACCTGAGTCAGGCCGCCATTGCTGGAATCGCCGAACGCATGGCGCAAGCGGGGTCGGCCACCACCCTTGTTCCAGGCAATCACCTGTCATGGTATGGCAACGATGTCAGCCGGGTACGAGGGGTTGCGATTCTCTCAGCCCTTTTAGGTGTTGTGCCGCAGCCCAGTGAATCCTATTTCGATTTTAATGCCG
>JBFFNY010000095.1:0-6521 GCA_041562955.1 Desulfurivibrionaceae bacterium
ACGGATCGGGCCACAAGTAATGGTTGTTTCATGGTTAAGACCTTAACGCCTTGGCGGGTTCGACCTGTGCCGCTTTCCAGGCCGGGTAGACCGTCGCCAGGAGGGTAATGAGGACCGCCGAAATACCGATGACCGTGATGTCCATGGGAAGAATTTTTATGGGCAGGGTGGTCATGGGATAGACATTGCCCGGCAGTTCAATGAGCTTGTACCGTTTGAGTATTTCACAGATGCTGAGTCCGCCGATGAGTCCGATAATCGTCCCGGATAAGCCGATGATCAGACCTTCAAAGATGAAGATCCGTAACACCTGCTGGCTGTTGGCACCCATGGCCTTGAGTATGGCGATTTCACGGGTTTTGTCGATCACCACCATGATGAGTGTCGAAACAATATTAAAGGCCGCGACAAGGATGATGAGGGTCAGGATGACAAACATGGCGGTCTTTTCAAGTTTCAGGGCCGAGAAGAGATTCTGGTTCATGGACATCCAGTCCTTGACAATAAAGAGATTGCCGAGGGTGTCGCGGAGCTCTTCTCCAATGATGCCTGCCCGGTCAATATCCTGAACCGTGACCTCCAGTCCATGCACCGCGCCGTTGGTCTGGAAGAATTTCTGGGCTGTCTCAAGAGGGATATAGACCAATGAGGAGTCGTATTCAAACATTCCTGTTTCAAAAATACCGGTAATCTCCAGGGTCTTCACTTTCGGCAGGATGCCGATGGGACTCAAGGTTCCGGATGGTGAAAGGAGCCTGATCCGGTCCCCCATATACACGCGAAGCTGTTTGGCGAGCTGGATGCCGATGATGATGCCCGGCGTCTGATTCGGTGTGTCGTCGTTGAGTTCAAGGGAGGAGAGACTGCCCGCCGTAAGCTGACTGGGCAGGGATAAGACAAGGGCTGCGCTTTCCGGATCAATGCCACGAACCACGCAGCCGGAGCCGCCCTGGCCTGTGGTGATCATGGACTGGCCGTAGATGTACGGCATGACCCCGGTGACTTCGTCATGGCTCTGTATGGTCTGCTGAATGGTCTCCGCATCCTGCAGGGCACCGCCAAATTGCTGCACGACTATGTGGGCGTTGACCCCGAGAATTTTATCGCGGAACTCTTCACCGAAACCAGTCATGACAGCAATCACAACGATGAGGGCGGTGACCCCGACTGCCACCCCTGCAACCGAAATTACAGAGATCAGAGATATAAAACCCTGTTTCTTGGTGGCTTTGAGGTAGCGCAAACAGACAAAGAGTTCGAAATTCATATCACTCGTGGTTAAGGTTGATGCGTGGCCGTGTCTGGGGCTGATTGAAAAAAATGGCAATCACATCCAGTACACTCCAATAGGCTGAACCACCCGCACCGTTACTTCGTTTCAGGGCGCATATGGGGAAATAAAATGACGTCACGAATTGAAGATGAATTGGTAAGAAGCATGGTCAGTCGATCAATACCGATCCCTTCACCCGCAGCCGGAGGCATGCCGTACTCCAAGGCGCGAATGAAATCATAATCAACCTCGGGGAAGATCTCTTCATCTCCGCCGCGATTTTCAACCTGGCTCTCAAGACGTGCTCTCTGGTCTATGGGGTCGTTTAGCTCACTGAAGGCGTTGGCCAATTCCCGCCCGGTGACAAATAACTCAAAACGGTCCGCGATGGTCGCGTCGTCATTGTTACGTCGGGCCAGTGGGGAAACCTCGGTGGGGTATGCCGTGATAAAGGTCGGGTTGATGAGTTTTTCTTCAACCAGATGGTCAAACAACTCCATCTTGGCCTTGCCGGGCCCCGCCTTCTCTTCAAGGGGAATATGTTTCTCTTTGGCAAAGGCAATAACCTTGGCCGGATCATCAAGGATGTCCTGCTTGATCCCGCCAATCTGCACAAGCGCCTCGTCCATGGTGTAACGCTTCCATGGCGGCGTAAGGTCAACCTGCTGTCCTTCAAATTCAATAACCATGGTCTTGTTGATTTCCATGGATATGGATGAAATCATGTCTTCGGTCAGATCCATGAGATCCTTGTAGGTGGCGTAGGCCTGGTAGAATTCAAGCATGGTGAATTCAGGGTTGTGGCGGGTGGACAACCCTTCATTGCGGAAATTACGGTTAATCTCAAAAACACGTTCAAAACCACCGACCAGAAGGCGCTTCAGATAGAGCTCCGGGGCAACGCGGAGATATAAATCCATATCAAGGGCATTGTGATGGGTTTTAAAGGGCTTTGCCGTAGCCCCGCCGGATATGGGGTGCATCATCGGAGTTTCGACTTCCATATAATCACGTTTCTCAAGATACTCCCGGATGAGGCGAATGATTTGCCCCCGTTTTTGAAAAACGTCACGCACCTCAGGATTAACCATGAGATCCAGATAGCGCTGGCGATACCGGACCTCTACGTCTTTGAGGCCCTGATGCTTTTCCGGAAGGGGGCGCAGTGATTTGGTGATATGCTGAAAGGTGGAGATCTTCAGGGTTGGTTCGCCTTTCTGGGTACGGAAGAGAACACCGGTGCAACCGATGAAATCACCGATATCGAGTTTGTCAAAGACGTTGAAAAGATCTTCTCCGACATCAGTTTTTCGAATGTAGACCTGGCCCCGTCCTGAACTGTCCTGCAATGTCATAAATGCGGCTTTACCAAAACTTCGCATGAGCATGATGCGCCCGGCTATGGTTTTTTCCCCTGCACTTAATTCATATTCAGGGTTCTCGGTGGCTTCAGGTGGTAAAATGTCGGCAAGGACATGCAGAGGCTTGAAGGTGTTGGAGTAGAGGTCAACACCAAGGTCAGCCATTTCCTGAGCCTTATCCCGGCGTTGCTGTAAAACTTCGTTTAAATCTTCCATATATGCATTCTCAATCCGGTAACAGTAGAGGCCCATAAAAAGAATAATATCCTCTATGAACTCGGTGCTTATTTATTGTGTTTTTTACAGATACTCAGCCTGTAATATCTTGGAGATATCTCGAGTCATTTCCAGAACTTTACGGGCAGCTTCTATTGACAAGGAGCCTGTACCGCAGCTCGGCGTAATGAGGGTCTGACGTAAAATCTTTGTGTAGTCCCAGGTATCATTACAGAGTAAACCCGCCTGCTCCTTCCATAACGCCGTGAGTGACTCGGCTGATTCCTGCATGATATCATCCTGGTTGCCGGTGGGGACGATTCCCCAGGCAATGATGCCGCCGCGCTCAAGAAAACGATAAATGTCATCCTTGCACGTTACAAACTTGTCAAAAAATCCGTACGCATCAAAATTAATAATATCGTAATCCAGGGAGAGGATCAGGGGCCAGTCGGAGTTTGCGCAGATATGCACCCCGGCAATGCCCCCGGCATTTTGAATGGCGGTAATGATTTCACTCTGGTCGAGTTTGATGTCTTCCTTTGAGATGGAAATAAAGGCCGAGGAACCCAACCCTGCAAGGGCTGGTTCATCCATGAACAGGATGACATTCTCATGGATCTGTTTCAGAAACCGAACCTGCCAGGCCGCCTTCATGGCCAGTCCTTTATGGAGAATTTCCCGTAAGGTCGGGTCATAATAACAGGCCCGGTTTTCCTGATCCGTGATGCCGGTAAGGAGGGTGAACGGGCCGGTTATCTGCCCCTTGACTGCAGACATGGTGGCAGGATTGGCCTTATCCTTTAAAACGTATAATCCCTTGCCATTTTCCTTTGATACCTTGAACCGCGAGTCAAGCAGCAGGGCTGCATCTTCTTCAAGCTGCAGATAGTCCTCGAAAAAGGCAAGGGTCTCATCCGGAAAATCAATCTTTTCTGTGTTGAAAATAGTTTTGTCGCCCATTTTGTCAAGACCTGGAAAACCCTCCAGGAACTGGACAAGCATTCCTTCCTGGGCAATTCCGGGGAGTTGCGGCCAGAGGGGAATCGTCGGTGTGTATTCAACGATTAAATCCAGTGCGTCAGCATGGCTTTGTAAGGGAATGGAACCAATAAGGGTTGGTTGACCGTTTGCTATGAATTTTGATGGAGACATAAGACATCCTGATAGGTATTGGCGGGAAGAATAATTTGCTAGTAGTTAGTCAGTCTCCCTGAGGTTGTCAATTAAAACTTAAGGGATAAAGAAGGAGCGTGAGATCTAGAAAAAAAAGGGATTTTCCTTTTTAAGGAGAAAAGTTATGAAAACTTTAGATCTCAACCTTGACTGTTCGCCTAAAGTTGATTAATTTCTGTGGCCTTGCGAGAGTGGCGGAATTGGTAGACGCACTGGTCTTAGGAACCAGCGCCTTACGGTATGGGGGTTCGACTCCCCCCTTTCGCACCATTTATTCATATAAGGAAGGCTCTCCGGGGCCTTCCTTTTTTCTGTTACCTGAATTGTTATCAGGTTTAAAAAAATATAAAAGGTATTCAATAATGCAGGTTAGCGTCAAAGAAACTGGTGGTCTTGGCAGAAGTCTTACCGTTGTTGTCGAAGAAAAAGACGTTCAGAAGCGTCTCAACAAGGCATACAATAAGCTCAATAACGATGTTTCAATGAAAGGCTTTCGTAAAGGCAAGGTGCCCCGTAAAGTTTTGGAACAAAGTTATGGCGAGCAGGTTCATAATGAGGTTGCTGATGCACTTATTCAGGACACGTATTTTGACGCCCTTGAAGAATCCAAGCTTGAAGCCGTTGTTCATCCTGATGTGCGTGAGTTCAAATATGAAGATGACGGTTCTTTTTCCTATATAGCGGAAATTGATGTGAAGCCTGATTTTGAGCTTGGCCAGTATAAAGGCCTTGAGGTTGAGATGCCTTCTATCGTGATTTCTGATAAAGACATCGAGGCAAAACTTGAAGAGATGCGCCGCGAACATGCCATGCTGTCTACCGTGGAAGATCGCCCGGCTGCAAAAGACGATGTGGTGACCATTGATTTTACCGCCGAGAAAGATGGGCAACTCATGGATAACGTCAAGGGCCAGGGGTATTCGGTTGATATCGGTTCCGGTCGGAACGGCATCGAGTTTGAAGAGCAGATCATTGGGCTGAAAATTGGTGAAGAAGCGACTCGTACCATTGAATTCCCTGTTGATTTCGGCAATCAGCTCCTTGCCGGAAACGTGATTGATTTCCATATCACGGTTAAGGATATCAAGGGACGCACCTTTGCTGATCTTGATGATGAATTTGCCCAGGAAATTTCTGCTGATTTCAAGACCCTGGATGATCTCAAGGCGGATATCAAAAAGAATTTTGAAGCGGAGCGTGAAAAGGCTCGCCGCGGCGATCTCGTTGATGTTGTCATGCTGAAGCTTTTAGAAAATCATACCTTTGATATTCCCCAGCGTTTAGTTGCCCATGAAGTCAGTCAACATCTCAAGCAACTTGAAGATTCCCTTGAAAAGCAGGAAATGACCCTGGAGACAGCTGGTCTGAGCCGTGAGAAGTTAATTGAGGATTATAAAGAAGATGCCACGAAACGCGTTAAAGGTGACTTCATTCTGAAGAAGATTGCTGAAGTGGAAGGCATTAAGGTTGAAGATGTGGATGTAACGGCAGGTTTTCAACGTATTGCCGATCAATATTCCATGACCGTCGATGATGTGAAGAAATATTTCGGTCGCCGTGAAGATCTCCTGCCTTTCATGCATGAAATTCTGAACGAAAAAATTGTTGAATTTCTGGGTAAGGAATCTTCAATAAAATATATTGATGCTGCAGCATAAGCGACCGATAACGAATCGTAATTCAAAATAAACGTAATGGAACCTGTAAGTCGTTACATGGGCTGATTTTTTTTATGTGAAGCAAATCCTCAATCTCGTTGAGGGTACAGATCATCAAGAAAATCAGCCGGTGACTTACCAAGAAGGAGATGGTGTATGAGTCTTATTCCCATGGTTGTCGAGCAGTCCCCACGCGGGGAACGTGCGTATGATATCTATTCACGGTTGCTTAAAGAACGGATTATTTTTCTTGGAACTCAAGTCAATGATGATGTTGCGAATGTTATCATTGCCCAACTGCTTTTCTTGGAAGCAGATGATCCGGATAAGGATATTACGTTTTACATCAATTCCCCGGGCGGGTCGGTAACGGCAGGACTGGCTATTTACGATACCATGCAATATATAAAATGTGATATTGCCACGCTGTGTATGGGCCAGGCGGCATCCATGGGTGCCTTCCTCCTTGCTGCCGGAACAAATGGAAAACGTCACTCCTTACCCAATTCCCGTATCATGATTCATCAACCCATGGGCGGTTTTCAGGGTCAGGCTTCGGATATTGACATTCATGCCAAGGAAATTCTGCGTATGCGTGAAGATCTGAATAAGATGCTTGCCAAGGCAACAGGGCAGACATTAAAGAAAATTGGCAAAGATACCGATCGTGATTATTATATGAGTGCTGTTGAAGCAAAGAAATATGGTCTTATTGATAAGGTGCTCAGTCACCGAGATGATATAAAGGAAGTGTAGGTATGGCAGGTACAACCACGGATGATCCAGAAGTTTTATGCTCCTTCTGCGGGAAAACCCAAGAGGAAGTAAAAAAGCTGA
>JBFFNY010000096.1:0-6458 GCA_041562955.1 Desulfurivibrionaceae bacterium
AAAGAAAATTTTGGTAGCTAATCGAGGTGAGATCGCCTGCCGTATCATTCGTGCTATTCAGGAGCTTGGTCATATAGCTGTGGCTATTTACGAAACTCCAGACAATGGCGCTCTGCATATTCGAGTTGCTGATGAGGCTATTTGGCTTGGGGATGGTCCCCGGGTTGATTACCTTAATATTGATCGCATTATCCAGGTCTCCAAAAGACATGATATCGATGCGATTCACCCAGGTTATGGATTTCTTGCTGAAAATCCTGATTTCCCCAAGGCCTGCGTGGAAAATGATATTATCTTTATTGGCCCGAGTTCAGAGGTTATTGCCAATCTGGGTGATAAGGTTACCGCTAGAAAGATCATGGCTGCGGCAAATATTCCCATGGTGCCCGGGACGGATAATCTTCCGGATGATGAAGCTGCTGCGGTTGCTGAGGCCATCGCCTTTGGTGATAAATACGGTTACCCCATCATGCTGAAAGCCACTGCTGGTGGCGGTGGACGTGGTATTCGTCAGGTTGATCGTGCAGAAGATGTGCCGGAGCAATTGTCCATTGCCAGGGCGGAAGCCATTGCCGCGTTTTCAAGCGGCAACGTCTATATTGAAAAGGTCGTGGTTGAACCGAAGCATGTTGAAGTTCAGATTATTGCTGATAAAACCGGGGCAACAGTTCATCTTGGAACCCGTGACTGCTCAATTCAACGCCGCAACCAAAAGCTTGTTGAGATTGCTCCATCACTCATTAAAGACCAGGCCCTCCTGGATGAGATTTGTGCAACTGCAGTTCGCGCTGCCAAGGCTGCCAACTATGAAAATGCTGGAACCGTTGAATTTCTGATTGACTCTGAGATGAACTATTATTTCATGGAGATCAACACACGGGTTCAAGTGGAACATACCGTGACTGAAATGGTAACCGGTATTGATATTGTCCGGACTCAAATCAAGCTTGCCCTTGGGAAGAACCTGCTCTTTAGCCAGAAAGATGTGCAGATTCGTGGTTATGCCATTGAGATGCGTATTAATGCTGAGGATCCGCAAAATAACTTTATGCCTGAAGGCGGCAAGACGGTGTCCGTCTATCGGTCTCCGGGCGGTTACGGGGTGCGGTTGGATGGTTTTGTCTATCAAGGGTTTACCATTCCCGAGGTCTATGATTCACTCCTTGTTAAGCTTACTGTACATGGTTATTCATGGAATGAAACCGTTGACCGTCTGCATCGCTGTCTGAAAAATTATGTGATCTCCGGTCCGAAAACCACCATCCCTTTTTATTTACAATTGGTTAATGAACCGCAATTCCGGTCTGGTGATTTTAATACCTCATATATAGAAAATCATCCTGAACTCCTTGACTATCGGGATGATGTTTCCGAGGTCAATAAGATTGCGGCCCTCATTGCTGAGATTCATCATGAGAAGATGAATCCTTACGCCATCTAACTGTAATTTGAATTTATTTTAGTAACAACTCAATAGGAGTCACCATGAGCCGTATTGTTCAAGGTATGAATATAAAAGAAGTTCTGAAGACTGTACGTGAGGCGGACGGGTATTATATTACCAATACTGCCCGTGATTTATCCCAGTCGGATTTCAAAAATAGAATTTTATTGCACACTGACCTGATGGCAGCCCAGGCTCGTGAAAGGGCGGGTTATTTTTCACTGGAAATTACTGGTGGCGCCTCGGTGCATGTGGACATTCTCCGCAAGCAGGTTGATCCGTTTTTAAAGCTGAAGCTCCTGCGGGATGCCATGCCGAATACCATGTTTCAAACCCTGTGTCGGGGCGTGAATCTCTTTGGTTATCGTCCCTACCCTCAGAATGTTATTCGCTTTACGGTTCGTGAATTTGCAAAATACGTTGATGTCTGGCGTGTATTTGACTTCATGAACTATATCCCCAATATGCAGGCGGTGTTTGAAGAAGTGCAGCGGGCTGGGAAGATTCTTGAGCCCTGTATCTGTTTCTCAACCGGTCCTGAACATACGGATGAGTACTATGTGTCCAAGGTGAAGGAGATTTTATCCGTCACGGGTGATGATATTGTCCTCTGTATCAAGAACCACGGCGGTTTGGGCAGTCCGAAGCGTATTGGTGATCTGGTTGCATCTATTAAATCGAAATACCCTGATCTGGTTCTCCATTATCATGGCCATAATACCGATGGCAATGATATTGGCCGGATTACTGCGGCCGTTCTTGCCGGGGCTGAGATTGTTGATGCGGCAGACCATTCCTTCTGCGGCTTCTACGGGCCGCCGCCAATTCTCACTGTGGCGCAGACCCTGAAAGAGTATGGTAAAATCGCGGTAACGCTGGATGAGGAAGCGGTGATTGAATCGTCTGATGTCATTCGGGATGAGCGTCCCCATTATGAGATTTTTGAGTCCCAGTTCAAGGGATTTCTGCCCACCGTGCAGATTCATAAACTTCCTGGTGGTGCCATGGGTTCCTCCCTTGAGCAGGCTGATAAGGGTGGTTTCCTGGACAAGATGCCTGATATCCTCCATGACGAATTACCAAAGGTTCAAAAGGAGCTTGGTAATTACTGGTCTGTAACCCCTGGTTCGCAGATCCTCTGGACCACAGCCGTTGCCAATGTGCAGGGCGGCGATCGTTACGGAAATCCATCCGGTGATTTACGGAATCTCCTCCTGGGTAAATATGGTCCCTTTCCTTTTTACGAGCCGGCTGAGTGGATCTATGAAAAGGTCCTTGGTGCTGATTGGAAGAAGGTGCTTGAGGAAGAGGGTGGCGTTGAAGATATTGAAGACATGGATATTGAGAAGGAGCGTGAGACCCTCACCTCTCGCATTAAGCGCAAGCCGACTGAGCAGGAGCTGGTTTTGTATCTTCAGCATCCGAATGATGCGGTTGAGTTCTTTAAGTTTGAAGAGAAATTCGGCAAGGTTCATGTGCTGCCCCCATCAATATTCTTGAAGCAGGGTGGTTTCCAGCTCGGTGAAGAAATTAAATTCACGGATTGTTATGGAAAAGCCCACCTCATTTCCGTTGGGCCTTCCCAGAAGGATGAAGATGGCAGTAGTTCTATCTTTCTCAATGTTGACCATAATGTCCGAAATTATGTGATGGAACCGAAAGCAGTAGCCGGTGCCGGGCCTGCAAAGGTTGAGATGTCAAAGGAAGAGGTCGGGGATCTTGCCAAGGTCGGCGATATGCGTGCACCTTTTAATGCCAATGTCTGTGAAGTGAGTGTGGCGACGGGTGATTCTGTCGAAGCCGGTGACAAGGTTGCGGTGCTCGAAGCCATGAAAATGCAGACCCCTGTTTTTGCCGGAATGGCTGGTGTTGTCGGTGCTATCAACGTTAAGGTTGGTGACCCCCTTAAGGCTGGCGATAAGATCATGAAGATCTCTGATGGCAGTGCCGAGGTTGCTGACGCGTAATTTTCTTGTCTCTTTGTGTAGTAAAAAAAAGCCCTGATCGTTTTTAACGATCAGGGCTTTTTTTTGTTTTGCCCGCACGGCGAGCAAAACAAGCCTGCTTTAAGCAGGTGTCACCCAGACCCGGTGTCGCTGGAGGGTAAATGTCTTTGGCATATCAGTTCTATCTACCTTGCCATAGAGCATAACATCCAAATCTGCTGGCGCGTCGATCTAGCTTGGCACGTTGACGCCGGCGACCTCGAAGATTTCATGCACAGGCTTCAGGGGGTAATCGCCACGCGGGATGCGATGCATCTCATCAAAGGTGGTTACCCCGGTCAGCACCAGGCGTAATCCATCCTCAAAGAGCATGTTGAGGTGCTGAATATCTCTGGCCATAACCGAGATGACGTCAGACGTCTCCTTGTCCCGGATCATTTTTTTGATGGACGGGGTTACCGATAGAAATTCAAACACCGCCTGGCGGCCACTGTATCCAGAATTCCGACAGTGGGAACATCCCTTGCCCTTACGGATATCATAGCGCCCATTATTGTCTAAAATATCATCAATTATTTCAGCGTCGATGCCAAGCGCCGCCAACTCATCACAGTTTGCTGAGTATGGTTCTGCACAATGAACACAGTTCTTGCGTAGTAGCCGCTGGTTGATGGAGGATACCACTGTGCAGGAGACAAGGAACTCCTCAATGCCGAGATCGACCAGTCTTACCACGGCCCCGGCTGCGTCCTCGGTGTGCATGGTGGTAAAGACCAGGTGACCGGTGAGGGCGGCCTGTACAGCAATCTCAGCCGTTTCCAAGTCCCGTATCTCTCCCACCATGATGACATCAGGGTCTTGTCTGAGCAAGGAGCGCAGGGCGCGCGGATAGGTGAAACCGAACTGGGGTAGAACATTGCTCTGGTTTATGAAGCCGGTGGCATGATATTCCACCGGGTCTTCTACGGTGACAATATTGAGGCCGACGTTGTTGATCTCGTTGATGGCGGCATGCAGTGTGGTGGTTTTGCCGCTGCCGGTGGGGCCGGTGGCGATAACAATCCCGCCGACCTGTTTGATGCAGCGCTGAAAATCCGCCAAGGTTCTGGGTGGCATCATCAGGTCTTTGATGGTGCTGATGGCGATACGGCTACTCGTGTCCAAGACCCGTAGGGCCACCTTCTCTCCGTGGATTGTGGGAAAGGTGCAGATGCGGAAGTCAACCGTGTGACCGCTGATCACTCTGGCAAAGGAGCCCTCGTGGGGAACATTCTTCTTGTCCAACCGCATGACAGAGTTATGTTCGCTACCCATGACCTTGAGACGGGTAATGGTCGGGGGCATCTCTTCCAGGGGCATGGACTGCATGAGATGGAGGACGCCGTCAATACGGTAGCGGATATGGGCCTCGCTGGCATGGGGCTCGATATGGATGTCGCTTGCCTGTAGCTGAATTGCCTGGGCAAGTATCCTGTTGACGAACAGGATCCGATTCTCGCCAACCATAGTGTGATGTTCGGCGCTGATACCTGTCCGGCTGGTGTCGTCGAGTTGGAAGAGCTTTTGGATGCCGCCCTCAAGGTCAGAGGAGGTCGTCAGGGCGGGGATTATCTGGCAGCCTGTTAATTCCTCAACCTTTTCGATGGCATTATGGTCAAGCGGGTTGGACATGGCCAGGGTGATCTGTCTTTCACCCTCGACCTCCAGGAGGAATACCGGCAAGACTCTGTGGAGCTGACACACCTCCTGGGGAAGGATGTTGATAAGGGCTCGGTCGATGGCCTGGAAGTCTTTTTCTGAGAGGTTGATAAAGTCAACCTGGAGCTGTTGACTGAGAAAGTTGAGGAGTTGATTTTCAGTAATATAGCCGAGCTCGATCAAAGTCTCGCCGATAGGCAGACCGCAGGCTGATTGCTCTACCAGGGCCTCGGTGAGCTGGGTCGAGGATATCAGTTCCTTTTCAAGGAGAAGCTCTCCTAATTTTTCCTTGTGGCCCATTTTTTCACTCCCTTTAAATTCTAATTATTCTGGTCTACTCTGAAACCTGAATGACCGAGTTCTCGGAACCAAATGGTGACTTACATTTTTGTATTTACGCATCGAGTAGTTAGTTAAGGGGAGTTTCGTACTTGCACACTTGTTATTCTTGCAGGGCATACTGATCCCCAGTATACCGTTGGTTAACACTCCGTGTCGGTCAGCTGAACGGTGAGTTTGTTGTATGGATATATGATGGAATCATTCAGGTGGGTTTGTCAATTTTTTTGCACCATTGTTTGGTGCAGATGGGGGGGCTGATTAGTCCGTAAATGAAACCTTGTTGAATTCCCCTTCTGCAAACCAAGGTCGTGTTGCATTAAACCCGACAATCTCGCAGATATACACCTCGACGATGAGGTACACCTTTGTGGATTTTCTGGTGCAGACGGTCATGGCGGTGCCGTGATCGCCCAATGAGGTGTGCAGATGGATTTTAGGCTCATCATGCTCGTCCCAGAGGATGGACCCGGTGCCGAGAAGTTCCCTCGGGCTCCGTACTTCCTGCCATATTGGTTCAGGTGGCATGGTCGGCTCTTTCGGGCCGATAACCACATCGGCTTCAAGGAGTCCGCCAATACAGTGAAACCAAGCGTTCCTGATGTTTTCACTCCTGATGAGGGAGAGAAGCCCCTGGTGAAAATCATCGCCATGATCAAAGCGTACCGAAAAGACCCGTCCCATGGTTCCACTGCGATATTCCATTTTCTTCTCCTACTCTTTGCTTAAGGCTGAGGATTCCATGGCCGCCCGCAATATCCGGAAAATTTCCCGGGTGTAGCTCACCTTTCTCGATTTGGCAAAACGGGTCGCGGCCCGGCGGACATCCATTTCGTCGAGATTTGGAAAACGCTCCTTCATAATGTCAAGGGCCATGGATGGCCATTCCTCGGTCAGGGGTTCACTGTTGAGGAAGGCCTGTTCTTCAGCAAAGAGGACATCACTGATAATGTCATCCCTGAATTTTTCCAGTTCGTGAAATGCGGCGTTTTCTTTGAGTTTTGAACCCTTTCTTTCCGTTATAAAGTCGA
>JBFFNY010000097.1:0-6452 GCA_041562955.1 Desulfurivibrionaceae bacterium
GCGGACGAATCTTGCATCCATGGGTATCTATGTTTTTGACACCGAGTATTTACTGAACCTGCTTGAAGAAGACCGAGCAGAGGTCGATTTTGGCATGCACCTCATCCCCAAGGCCATTGACCGTGATGATGTGTTCGCCTATCCCTTCCACGATTATTGGCGCGATGTCGGCACCATCCAGTCCTACTGGCAGGCCAATATGGACTTACTCAATGATGATTCAGGCATTGCCCCGGAAATCTGGGGCATCCGTCCCAATGTTGACTCCAGCAACACCAGGACTGCAGATTTCCCCCCTGCCCGCTTTCTCGCAGGTTCAAAATGCTGCCAATCCATGATTTCGGCAGGATGCATTATTGAAGGGGAGGTGTACAATTCCGTTTTATCCCCCGGAGTCAGGGTTGGGAAAGGCGCCATTGTCCGTGACTCCATATTGTTGCACGATGTCGTGGTGGGGGAACAGAGCCGTGTTGACCTGGCTGTGATCGACAAGCGATGTTATATCACCCCTGAGAGTATTGTTGGCTACGGCGAGGATAAGTCCATCGTCAATACCGATTTTCCGACCCATCTCTACACAGGCATCACCCTGCTCGGCAAGGACAGCCATATCCCGAACAAATACACCATCGGCAGAAATTGCATCGTCAACATTCGCGCCAAGGAAAATGATTTTCCGGAAAATGAATTAAAATCTGGAGAAACAGTACATGCGGCGGGCAAATAACCCGGGAGAAGACATCACATAATATGTACAGCAACAAGAACAATTGTCGCGACCGACAGCAGGACATTCGACATAACTCTCTTCCTGTACGGATAATTAAAATCAAACAGCTGAACCATCACCATGGCCACGATGACCCCCAAATAAGGAAGCAGGCTCAGGGGGATCAGATCAAGCCATATATTTTTTAAATATTTCCAGCCAAAGAAGAGAGCAAACAGATTAAAAATACTCACCACCAAAAGACTCAACTCCAAAACAGTTTTAGATAACAGATACATCAATGTATACGACTTCATCTGTTCCAAAATAACCGTAAGCAGCACCAACACGGAACAACCACCAATAATCCCCGCATAAACATCCCAAGGCAGGGTCTGCGAAAACTCTAAAGCCACCTCGAACACATGCCATAAATCGACCTGCTGTACAAGCGCAGTGACAAGAAGGGCCAGGGCTATGAGAAAGTGAACCAGTATCATTGCTTGTCAACAAAGCCAATGGCGCGATCTAAAGAGTGGAGAAAGGCAAACCCTTTTCCGGGTTCCTCAAGCTCTGCCGCCCCGACCACAGCATCAAAAACCTGATCCGTTTGCTCCTGACAAACAATAATAAGAACCACCTCTTTTTCAGGCTTGATAAACCGCCCGAGCAACCCTATCTTTTCACGTATTCCCCTTCCGCGACCATAATAGATTGTTGCCCCTTCAGCTCCTGCTTCAAGTGCCGCATCCACAACAGTATCGGCCTTTCCACGTTGAACCACGCAGGTTATTAAATTCGGTTTTTCACTCATGAACAATCCTTTTCAATTAGTAAAGACAAGTCAAAGGGACGTATAGCAGACGAACGACCAGAAAACGTTATGCTCAATTATACAGGTCTATTTTCAACAAAATCAAGGAAAGAACGACATAGAACCATCAAAGGGGCCCAACACAGGGGGAGACTACGGAAAACAGGAGAGATACACATTAGATTTAATTTTCTTACTCATCACCAGCAGAAAGGTGCTCGTTTTTAACGATACAGCCGTCTCTTCTTTGCAACATCAAGCTCTAATTTCTTAAGTTCTTCTATGGTAATGACAAGGGAGTTGACTTCCGACTCTTTCTGCTTGAGTAATTGAGCCAGAGCCTTATTTTCATCCTGGAGCTGCCCTGCCCTTTCAGCCCCTGCACGCATTGCATTGAGGCGGGCGAAAACGTCTAACCAGCGCTGAATATAAGGTTGAGTCAGAAGGGTAGAATCTTCTGCCACAGCAAGATCAAGCTCCCTGGATGCGGCCAGAAAATCCTGATTCGGGTTCGCCCTACTCAAGTGTAAGGCCACAAGAACAAGATGGGCTTTGACCTTCTCACGGGAATCGCCGGCAGCCGAAGCAGCCTCCTCCCCTTCGGCAACAGCCTTGGGATAGGCCGCAGCATCCGGCACCATTATATCTGGCAGCCCTTGAACAGAAAGATCCGGAGAAGACAGTAGAACCTGCCCACCATCACCCAAGGGATCAATTGTCTTTTGCTCAGGCACGCAACCACCGGTGAGGACAAAAACCGATACCAACGAGAATCGTATAATAAATTTCAGCACTTCATTCTGCCCCTTACCTTAATACCCGTTCACAACCAGACAACCGACTTAAAGCGATTCTCGATTATCCACAGCCAGCGTAGACCCAGGAATCTTCTTCGCCGCTTTTTTCAACTCAGCAGCAATCTCACCCACCTGGACATGATTACTGAGCCGCCGTTTTTCATTCGTCACGAGAGCGGCAGAGAGTGCAGCAATAGGAAACTGCTGCACCCCTCCCTGTCTATTTTTTGCCTGGATAAAGCCGTTTGCCAGATCTTCGTCCGAGTAAAATTCAACAATCTGCTGATCAAAACGGTCAAGCACATCCTGACAGAGATCCTGCGCCCCATACCGCTTGCAGATCAAGACAAAATCATCACCACCAATATGTCCTGCAAAATCACCCTCTACACCATTTTCCGCAACCGCTTCACGAAGAACCTCAGCCGCCATCTTGATCACCTTGTTCCCTCGGGAATAACCATAACAGTCGTTATAGGCCTTAAAATGGTCAATATCAAACATACAGAAGGTGACCTCTTTACCGACGGCCAGGCGATTCGACAAGACGCGATCAATGGCAACACCGCCCGGAAGCCCGGTAAGCGGACTCGCATCACGAGAGGATGCTTCAAGGAGCTTCAAACGCTTACTCATCTTCGCAAAAGCAAGAGCCAGATCCCCGATCTCATCCCCGCTGTCAATCTGAACCACATGATCAAAATCACCCTCAGCAATGCGCTCAGTGGCATTACTCAATTGCCGGAGCGGGGTCACAATAGACCTTGTCACCCAATAGGCAGCAGCGAGAGCAAAGAAAAGCCCCACCCAACAGACGAACAGCGCCACCTTAAAGGCATTGTCACTCATCTTAGCTGAAAGATGTATTTTCTTATTTTGATCTGAAACGGCACTTGTCCGGAGGACGGCAATATGGCTCAACAGTTTTTCCTGTTGTGCACGTAGTTTTTTCTCAATATCCGCACGGGAAACAGAATCCCCTGGCGTGATGTACTGGCTGCTCAAAAACTGTTGATACTGTTTTTGCAGGGTCACCAATAAATCTGTATCCAGATTCCGATCCTCAGGTACGTTTTTCAGAATCTGCACCCGCTCCTGAAACACCAGTTCCTGCTCATGAAACAGCTTGAGGGTCTCAGGACTTTTGAGAATGGCATACCTTTTCGCATACAATTCCTGCGCCCAGACATCATCAACAAGCCCGCTCGCCTGTTCAATGATTGGAATATCCGTTTTAACAATGGAACCGGTCAACTGATTCAAGGTATTAAAACTTAAGAGAGAAAGTCCCACAAAGAGAACAAGCAGAAAGAAAATAGGGACATAGCCCAGAAGAAGTTTGCGAACAATATCCAGACGAAAAAAATAGATACCGATACGCTGAAACAGCGGAAAATCAGCAATACCCTTGGCCTCAGGACGAGGAGGAATAATATAGGGTTGTTTCGGATTATTTACCAGCACCAGCTCTACCCCTTGAGACAAACCACAGCACACTGAGAAAAAACACGGTAAGAAAATAGGCCCATGTTTCTTAATAGTTCAGTCACAGGCAGGATACTTTTTATGAAGAGGCCCGCTCTACAAACTATTACCAATACACGAGTTCGTTCATTCGCCAATTACCCTGTGCAATCATTGAATTAACCATGCAAAAAATTGTCTCGACGACTTAAATAAACTTTTAACCTAAATTAACTATACCAATTCATTCTTTTTTGAAAGATAATTTTGTCCTTTTCCCATACTTAATCAACAACATAGAACCGCTAGGATTCAAAAATGGGCACCGAGGGAAATAAAGAGGGATCCGTATGGGGAATAAACCTGCTCCCGGAAAAACGAATCATAAAGTCCTGATTCACATTCAGCTCAAGATAGGTAATCTCCCGGGGCAGCTCAAGGCATCGTGTGCGGCTTTTTTGATCGACAAGAACCGTGACAGCACCCTCAAGGGAACTATTCCCTATTGGTTTAAAGACCTCCAGGGGGAGATCCGGCAGCATCCCCAGGGTAATGGCGGATTTTGGGTTAATATGCTTCCCGAATGAACCAGCCACATAAATAGTATCAATATCAGCAAAACTCACACCAACCTGGTTCACAAGGGTGGTTAGAATTGAATACATCGCAGCCTTTGAGCGCATCATGGCATCCAGATCAAGCTGAGAGAATACCACCGGCTCCCCTTTGTCACCATCGCGCCCTTCAACAAGGGTAAATATCAGTCCATCAGCGGTTTCAGACAAGGAGGCACCACCTTTCTGCAGATTAAACTTTCCGCGAATATCAATAATCTGCGCCAGATAGAGCGAGGCTGCAAGGTCAATAATCCCGGAACCACATAACCCCTTCGGCTTTTCACCATCGATCGTGCTGTAATGAATTTTAGACGTCTCAGGGTCGAGCCACACCTTCTCTACCGCACCGGGAGCCGCCCGCATTCCCATTTTCGCAATCCCCCCTTCAAGGGCAGGACCTGCAGCACCGGCACAGGCGATGAGCCAGTCTTTATTGCCGAGAACCACCTCTGCATTCGTCCCAACATCAATGAGCATCGTGGTGGCGGCCCGGGTATCCATACCGGTGGCAAGAATCCCTGAAATCAAATCTCCGCCAAAATAGCTCCCGACACTGGGCATCAACCATACAGGTGCCAATGGGTGAATATCAAGCCCCAACTGACCGGCATGCAAGGTGTCCAAGCTGTTGACCAATGGGATATACGGTTCACGACAAAGGGTAGCAGGGTCAACACCCAGGAGAAAATGCACCATGGTTGTATTGCCCGAAACCGACAAGGCCTTAATGTCACCACACACCAAACCACAGATCCCAGCCAGATCCCCGGCCAGACTGTTGATCGTGTCGATCACTCTCTCTTGCAGAAGGTGCAAGCCGTCAGGAGTGGCTGAGAAATGAATTCGGGTAAGAATATCCGTGCCGAATTCAATCTGACCATTTGGACGATTGGCCGAGGCCAGAACCTCGCCTGATGTCAAATCAACCAGTGACGCCTCCAAGTGCGTTGTACCTAGATCAAGCGCCATCCCGGCAAGGAGTGAAGGAGGCTCACTTTCAAACCCGACCAACTCATAATAATCACCCATATCATTGACAACAGCAATACCGTGAAACCCTGCACTGCGTGCATGAGAACTTAATTCAGAAAAACACTCTAAAGGGATCCGCAAAGGAGAAAACCCTTTTTGAATGACATTTTTCCTTATTCGATCTATATCACCTGTGTTATCGTGCAGGTTTGGCGGCGAACATTGAATCGCCACAAGGCGTACTATTGATGTCATATTATGCATGAAAATAAATGAATTTTTACGGAAAATACCGAGCCTATTTTGAATGATGCACCGTACCAGATTCCAAATTAGACAGCCATGAAAGAAATTATAGCCATCATGATGGGCGGAGCCTTAGGGGCGACCAGCCGCCATCTGATCAATATCTGGGTTCAACGGTTTGCCCAGGGAAACTTCCCCATCGGCACCATCACCGTTAACCTCCTCGGCTCATTCTTCATTGGTCTTTTCGGCGCCTTACTTGAGCATTATAAGGTCGCCGCAGAATACCGACTCTTCATCCTTACAGGTTTCTTCGGTTCCTTTACAACATTTTCCACCTTTGCCAGGGAAAAAGCTGAATTATTAAAAATTGGTGATATTAAAACCGTGATCATCTATGTCTTAACCACAAATATCATCGGCGTACTCCTCGTTTTTGCAGGGTACATTCTCGCCAAACAGATCATTGACCTCAGCAGCTAATCGTTACCATGAACCTTCTCGACCGCTACATATTCAAACAGTTTATATGGAACCTCACCCTTGTTCTTGGAGGATTATTATCGCTCTATCTGCTCATTGATTTCTTTGAGAAAGTTGATGATTTCACTGAAAAAGGCAAAACCGTGGCCTATACCTTGCAGTTTTTCATGCTGAAAATTCCGGATATCTACTTCCAGCTCTCCCCGGTGTGCATTTTACTCGCGGGTATCGTCACCCTTGGCATCCTCAATCAGAACAAAGAGGCCGTTGCCTTAAATGCCGGCGGAATCAGCTTTGTACGCATCCTTGTTCCCCTGGTCCTGTCCTCCCTGATTATGACCTTCGCCACC
>JBFFNY010000098.1:0-6381 GCA_041562955.1 Desulfurivibrionaceae bacterium
AAAAAATTCGAACCCTGAATAAACAGACTAATCAACGGCTGCAGGAGAACTATTCATGAAGACCTGGTGGGGGACATTTGATCTGTCCCAAAAAGGAGTCCTGCAGAAGCAGATCGGGCCACTCTGGCTCGCGATCAGACAGGACACAAATGAATGGCAGATTTATTATGAAAGAATAACCGCCTGGCAGGATGACACCGAGGGGAGAGCGGTCATCCCTGAATCGTTTGTCCTCGGCGAAGAAACACTGAAAGAGCGTTACGTCTTGAATAACAATGCTCAAAAGGTTGTCCTGATGCCGGCTCTGGCTGATCGGGCGGTCGTGGCTCGCCCGGTAACACCATTTTATGTGCCGGTCGGGCAGACCGCTACAATTTTTATTTCCACCCCCCTATGGGTGACGGTGGCCCTTGGCGAGGAGAAAGAAATTTTAACCGAAATCCCTATACTGCGCCCTTCTGATACCTGGTTCGGACCAGACACTCGAACCGGGGAGCTCTGTTATGCCATCCAGACAAGTGGACGGATGGCTATCAGCGAACTTCCCAGACGATCTTACAGGGCCACAACCCCGGTGCAGATCCGTAACGATTCCGATTCCCACCTCCTCCTGGAACGCATCAATCTGCCGGTCCCGTATCTGGAGATATACGAGACCGCTGACCACCATCTCTGGACCCAGGCCGTGAAAATGGTACGAAAAGAAGATGCTGAAACAGCAACCCTTGAAATTCTGGATGGCCCTCCTGCCCAGATCCATGGGGCAAAACTGTTGAGCGATGCGCGGGAGCAAATTCAAGAAAAGACAATCATCCGAACAATAAGCGGTTTTTTTGCATAAAAAAGAGCGAGAGAAATAATGCGACAATACCTGGATATGATCCGCCAATTTTTCACAGACCAGAGAACCATCGAGATTTTTCAGGCCCTTTTGATTTTTCTAGCCGGAATAGTGGTGGCCAAGCTTGTAACCGGTTCTATTATCAAAATGCTGGAGAAACGGTTTACCACCCATGAGATACAACTCTTCCGACGCGGTATTTTCTATGGCATCTTGTCATTATTCGCCATTTCGGCCCTCAGCCAGATGGGATTCAACCTCAGTGTTGTGCTGGGTGCGGCGGGCATCTTTTCCGTGGCCATAGGCTTTGCCTCCCAAACCTCGGCGTCCAACCTGATCAGCGGACTTTTCCTGCTGGGCGAGCGACCTTTCTCCGTGGGTGATATTATCCGGGTCGGCACCACATCAGGGGAAGTCCTTTCCATTGACCTTCTTTCCGTCAAACTCAGAACCTTTGACAACCTTTATGTCAGGATTCCCAACGAATCGCTCATCAAAAGTGAAACGACCACCCTGACCAAATTCCCCATCCGACGGTTCGATATGCAAGTGGGTGTGGCCTACAAGGAAGACTTGTCCAAGGTTCGGGATGTCCTTTTCGATGTTGCGAAAAGCAATCATCTCTGTCTTGAGGAACCGAAACCTCTCTTTATCTTCCAGGGATTCGGCACTTCTTCTCTGGATATCCAGTTTTCAGTCTGGGCCAAAAGGGAAAACTTCCTTGACCTGCGAAACAGTATTTATCTGGGCGTGAAAGAGGCCTTTGACGCGGCGAACATTGAAATACCATTCCCACACATGACCCTCTATACCGGAAGTGTCACAGATCCGTTTCCGGTCAGATTCACAGAAAAAGAGACAGCCGTTGCTCCCCCTGCCACGGGTCCCTGAGCAGGACTCACCCGCCGGGAGTCAACAGGACAACCTCATCATTTTCACAGCAATCCCCGTGTTTGTCTCGAGTTCCCTGCCGCCGTCCGGCTGCAGTTCCTTACCATGAACCCTGACACCCGGAGCAATGTCCCTGCCGGATTTGAACAGATCCGGGTTTTCATCACCGTCCGATTCCCTTGACTTTTGCTATTTCGATGCCGCATGCTGAAAGAAGACCATGCACCGCAAGCCGCCCCTATCACCATCCCCAGGGCCAAGAGTATCCACTACACGGAGGGACAAGGGTATGATTTTCAAGATGTTTCATGCCGAACAACTACGCGATCTCTTTAACCTGCTCTCGGCCAATAAGATTGTCGGGCCCATCAGTAAAGGCAGGGATCAAAACGGTAAGGAGCTCTACGATTTTGACCATGTCTCCGACTTTAACACGCTCAAAATAGACTATGATCAGACCATCCATTCCGCCAAGAAATTCGTCCTGCCCTACATCGAAGAAACATCGACCTTCACCTTCTCCGGTGACGACTGGCAAAAGCAGGTGGACTACGGCTCCCACCATCCCCTGATCTTCTTCGGCCTCCACCCCTGTGACATCAATGGTCTCAACAAGCTGGACAAGGTTCTCATGGGCAACATCTACCCGAACCCCTTTTATGGGGCCAAGCGCCAGAATATGCTCATCATCGGCCACTCCTGCGAGGTTCAGCCCGCCTGTTTCTGTAAATCCATGGGCACCGACACCGTACTCAACGGCTGTGATCTCTTCCTGACCCGCCTCAATGATGAGTATTTTGCCGAAATCCATTCCGCTCGGGCGTACCACCTTGTTGAACAACTTGACATGCGGGACCCGGGTAAGAAAGACCATGATCTTTTCCGCACGGCGTTACAGCAAAAGAACGACTCCTTCACCAGTACGGTTGACACCTCTGATCTGACGAAAATTCTTGATATGGAATTCAAGTCCGATGTCTGGCAGGAGTGGGGGGATAAATGTCTGTCCTGCGGAACCTGTGCCCAGGTGTGCCCCACCTGTTATTGTTACGGGATTGAGGAGAGGGTGGATATGGATCTCAGTCGCGCCAGCAAGAGCAAACAGCTCTACTCCTGCAACCTTGTGGATTTTGCCGAGGTGGCAGGGGGACATAATTTCAGACCTGAATCCCATACCCGTTTAAAATACCGGTATTATCATAAACACCGGGGCTTTGTGGAGGCCTTTGAAGAGTCCCTGTGTACCGGTTGCGGCCGATGCGGCAATAATTGTCTCGCCAATATCACCGTACCGGAAGTGATTGGATCGGTACGAGGAGGATCCCATGAGTCATAAAGTTGATACCATTGCCCTGGCTTCAAACGTCGAATACTCGGCCAAAAAGCAGGATGTTGAATATTTTGAATACAGTCATAAGGCCGAAATCACCAATATCTACCCCCTCACACCCAATGAGAAGCTCTACCAGATTCAACTCATTGACCCGGAGGAGCGAGCCGCCTTCACCTTTAAACCCGGTCAATTCGTCATGCTGGAACTCCCCGGCATTGGCGAGGCCCCCTTTTCCATCTCCTCCTCCCCGGTCCGCCATGGTGCCCTTGAGCTCTGTATCCGTGCGGCAGGGAATATGACCAACTTCCTCAACCGCGCCGCCCGGGGCACCAGGGTGGGAATCAGCGGCCCCTTCGGCACCAGTTTCCCGGTGGAGGCCATGGAAGGGGATGACATCCTCCTCCTGGCCGGCGGTCTCGGTATCGTACCCTTGCGCGCGCCCATCATGTCCGTGCTTGAAAACCGCAGCCGGTACGGGCGAGTTGATATCATCTACGGCGCCAAAAAACCGGCGGATCTCCTGTTCAAATATCAATATGAAATGTGGAAACAGTTTGACATCAATCTCGACATCATTGTTGATGAACCCGATCCGGACTGGCGTGGCCCGGTGGGGATGATCACTGAAATTATCAAGAGAAGGTTGGCAGAGGCCAACCCTGATGATTTCAAGACCCGCACCAGTGCCATTATCTGCGGCCCGCCGGTGATGTTCCATTTTGTCTGCGAGATGCTCAATCACACCGGGCTCCCCATGGAAAAGATGTTCGTCTCCCTCGAACGGCGTATGCACTGCGGCCGGGGGAAATGCTGCCGCTGCAATATCGGTTCGACCTACACCTGTCTCAAGGGACCGGTCTTTGATTACTGGTCGGTACTCAATCTTCAGGAAGCCATTTAATGGCTTACGACCAAACAACCGGTATGAAAAAACAAACACTGGATAAATCCTTTTGCAATGACAACGTTGCAATGACCGCCAAGACATTAATACCCCGCAAGGGGGCACTGAAAAGAGTCCAATCCTTAATTATCGTGTTAGCGGAAGAGGAGCGAGAAGATGCATGAAAAAAGAACGTTTCTTGGCGTTGAGGTCCCCAAACCACGGGTGGCCTTCTTTGAACTCAGCTCCTGCGAGGGATGCCAGCTGCAGCTCCTCAACAATGAGGCCACCCTGCTGGATTTTCTCTCCATGGTTGAGATTGTCACCTTCCGTGAGGGCATGACCGAGAAGAGTGATGCGTATGACATCGCCTTTGTCGAAGGGTCTGTCACCAGAAAGGATGAGGAAGAGCGGTTACGCACCATCCGCAGGAATGCCGGTCTGGTGGTAGCCCTCGGCTCCTGCGCCTGCTTTGGCGGGGTCAACCAGTTAAAAAACCGGTTCAAGGATCTCGAATGGGTCAAGAAAGAGGTGTACGGCGACCACCCCATTGACACCCAGGAGACCAAGCCGCTGAGCGCAGTCATCGACATTGACCTGGAGATCTACGGCTGCCCCATTAAAAAAGAAGAGGTTGAGGCGATTGTCGCCAATCTCATCCTCGGCAAGTCGATCAACCACCCCAAATACCCTGTGTGCATGGAATGCAAGGCCAAGGAAAACATCTGCCTCTTTGACCTTGGCGAACCCTGTCTCGGGCCGATAACCAGGGCAGGGTGCGATGCCTGGTGCCCCAGCAATCGTCTGGGCTGCTGGGGGTGCAGAGGGCCGGCACCGGCTGCAAACCTGACCCAGCTCATACAGATATGCAAAGACCGGCAAATCCCCATGGAACGGGTCATGGACCGACTGGAATGCTTTGGCGGTTTTGCCGAAAGCGTTGAACAATTACGCACCGAGGAAGGATGAACAATGAAGCTAACCTGTAATGTTGATGTCAAACATCTGACCCGCGTTGAAGGCCACGGAAACATCAAGATCTCGATTCAGGACGGCAGGGTCAAAGAGGCCCGCTGGGAGGTTGTGGAGACCCCGCGATTTTTTGAGGCCATGCTGGTGGGCAAGAATTATGAAAATGCGCCCTATATCTGCGGACGAATCTGCGGCATCTGTTCCATCGGTCACACCCTGGCCTCCATCCGCACGGTGGAGAACGCCTTTGGCATGGAGCCGAGCGGACAGACCTCAAAACTGCGGCTACTCCTCAAACATATGGAGACCCTGCAGTCCCATATCCTCCATGTGTATTTCCTTGCGGCCCCGGACTTCCTGGGCGTCGGCTCGGTTCTGCCCCTCACCCAGAGTCATCCGGATGTGGTGCAGCGGGCCCTGCGTTTAAAACTTCTGGCCAATGACATCTGCGACGAGGTGGGCGGCCGCAGACTCCACCCCACCCGCACCGTGGTGGGCGGGTTCACCATGCTGCCGGACCGGTATCGACTGCAACAGTTCAAATCGCGACTCAGGGCCAGCCTCACCGACCTCACCAGTTCCGCGGAACTGTTCAAGTCCTTCACCATTCCCGGGTTTTCCAGAGAAACCGAATTCGTGTCCCTCAAGGGAAACAATGATTATCCCTTTATCGGCGGCGACCTCATCTCCAGCGACGGCATCATCAAGAAGGAGGAGGAATACCGGGCCATGACCAATGAGTATATGGATGAATACTCCACCTCAAAGCTCAGCCGACTCAGCCGTAAATCCCTGGCTGTCGGCGCCCTGGCCAGGTTCAACAACAACTATGAGTATCTTGAACAGACGGCCAAGGATGTGGCCACAATGCTGGGTTTAAGCCCGGTGAACCATAATCCCTTTATGAACAACGTGGCCCAGGTGGTGGAATGTGTGCAGGTGGTACTGGATTCCATCCGCATCATTGATGAGATTCTGGGGGATGAATACGGTGCTGAACGACAGGAGGTCACACCACAGGCGGGTGTCGGCGTGGGTGCGGTGGAGGTGCCCCGCGGCATCCTCTACCATTGTTTGGAATTCGACGGGGACGGGCGCATCATCAAGGCCGACTGTGTCATCCCCACCAGCCAGAACCACGCCAATATCTTCCACGACATCGAGGACCTGGCCACCTTCTGTGTGGAACACGGTAAAACCGACAAGGAAACCGAACTCCTGGCCGAGATGCTGGTGCGGGCCTATGACCCCTGCATCTCCTGCTCCGTACATTAGGGGAATAACCATGGAGGCGGTGGAGCATCATCCTCCACCGCCTCCATGGTCTCAGAGCTCTCTCATGGGCATCTCTTAATAGCGTCCTCCGCGCCGATCACGATACCTCTCCTGCCTCATCTTTCCATACCGATTTCGACCATGGAATACGAATTCAGCATCCCTGTGATGCGCCTTAAACCGTGG
>JBFFNY010000099.1:0-6356 GCA_041562955.1 Desulfurivibrionaceae bacterium
GTATAGCCCCGAGGGGTCACCATCTTCTCATTCCAGATATAGGTCTGGGAATTCCCCACCATCACAGTGGACTGCATGCCGATCTCGCATTCCAGCATATCCTGCAAGGTCGTGAGAGTGATCGTTTCATTTTCCCGGGTGGCATTTGTGACGATACCCACAGGGGTCGAAGGTTCACGATACTTTAGAAGAATCTCCCGAGCGCGGACAATCTGGGCCGTGCGCTTCTTTGATTTTGGATTATAAATTGCCAGAACAAAATCAGCCTGACCAACCGCTTCCAGACGCTTCTCAATAAGGGCCATGGGGGTGAGCAAGTTGGATAAACTGATCGCCGCAAAATCATGCATAAGGGGCGCACCAAGTCGTGCCGCACAACCGTTTACTGCTGCAATCCCGGGAATAATCTCGATATGACAATCATAGTCATGCTTTTTGGCAATCTCAAAGACAAGACCTGCCATGGCATAGATTCCAGGGTCACCACCGCAGACCAGAGCAACAGTCTTGCCTCCCTGCACAAGTTCCAGGGCCTTACTGCAACGATCGACCTCCTTCATCATCTGTGAGGACAAGACCTCTTTGCCCTCAAGATAATCCGGAATCAGATCAAGATAGGTCTGGTAGCCGACGATAATATCAGCAGCCTCAAGGGCCTCACCCGCGGCGGGGGTCATATGTTTTAACGAGCCTGGACCTGTGCCGACAACGTAAAGGGTATTTCGGCCACCGCCATTGTTATGTTCTGCCATTTTCTTTTCCTGCTTATGAGTTTTGTATGTTCTGATTTAAATATTCCAGCACTGAGCAACGCGCAGGGTTCGGCAACACCGATAGCGCCTACGGCCTGCATGGCAGCTTGCGAAACTTCCACATCCCCGACTTGATTAATCTCGTCTTTACTGAAAAAATCCAGCGCCCAGCCATGCTGTTCAGCAAAGGCCAGAAGACCAACTTCATCATCCTTCTTATCGATGGAGGCCACATTACGAATGGCCCCGACATTGAGCTCAAGATCGGCAAAAAGCTCCGCCAGCGCCTGGTTAAATTCCTGCACCGGCGTCCCACGATTACATCCCGTTCCCACCACGAGGTTTTGTGGACAAAAGACCAGTCGATCTCTATAGCATATTTTATTTGAAATGAGGAGATCTGCCCCTGCAACATCCTGGGTTTGCACCAGCCCTGTGGGCAACGATGCAATCTCCACCTCCGAGTACACCAGCAGCTTCCCTTGATTCACCAGAATGCCACTGGCGCCAAGCATATCCCCATGACTGGCGACAAGATGCTGCTCCCAGGCCCACACATCCAGCGCCACCAGACCAAGGACATCGGAACTGGTGGTGATCACCGGTTCACCGCCGGTAACTTCCGCCACCTGCATGGCCAGATCATTACCGCCGCCCAGATGACCGGAGAGCAGACTGATGGCATGGCGGCCTTTCTCATCCACCACCACCACACAGGGGTCAGTGCGCTTATCCACCAGCAGGGGAGCAATGGAACGCACGACAATTCCGGTGGCCATCACACAGATAAACCCACCAAAAGACTGCCAATTCTCCGCAAGATTCGCACCCACACCCTTTCCGGTCAGCAGGGTTGCGTCGGGGAGGGCCGCGGCAAGCGTTGCAGCTAATTCCCGGCCGCCCCGGGTTATGGCCATGATTGCGATTTTCATATTTTCTACGGGAGAACTACGAAGTTGAACGGGTACACGGAGCCGGAACAGACCGACCCACCCCTGAACACCTCACCCCTCACTGTCCCGATACCCATGGCTGAAATGTTTGTCATATAGTTTTGACAGGGCGGGGGGCGGCGCATCCGCCAGCACCTGTCCCACGGCAATAATGGCCGTACGCGTAATACCGGCCTCAATAACCTGACCGGCAATGGTCGCCAGCGTCCCGCGCAGCTGACGCTCTTCGGGCCAGCTCACCTTCTCCACCACCGCCACCGGCGTCTCTGCCGGATAGCCACCTGCGAGCAAATCCGCCACCACCTCCTCAATCATGTTCACACTGAGCAGAATGAGCATGGTGGCCTGATGGGTGGCGAGGCTCACCAGATCTTCTTTTTCCGGCATGGGAGTACGCCCGGCCCGTCGGGTGATAATGATGGTCTGGGCCACCTCAGGCAGAGTCAGCTGGGTGGAGAGGGCGGCCGCCGTGGCCGTGGCCGAACTGACACCGGGAATAACCGCGAAGGGGATGCCCTGCACCACCAGTTCCGCGATCTGCTCATTGATGGCGCCGTAGATAGCAGGGTCACCGGTATGCAGCCGCACCACCCTCTTTCCCGCCCGAAATGCCGGAATCATCAAGGCCAAGACCTCGTCAAGATTCAATCCGGCCGAATCATGCACGTCTCCCTTAAGGCCCGTAATGAGAGGCTTCGGCACCAGGCTGCCGGTATAGATGATCAGGTCGGCCTCTCCAAGCAGACGCTGGCCCTTGACCGTAATAAGTTCCGGGTCACCCGGACCCGCACCGACGAAATGTATTTGATTTGTCATATTTTTTTTACAGTAGAGATGGAAACAGTGACACCAGGGGGCAGAACCGCTGATACAAGCCGAATTTCTAGCTTTTCCGGACAATCAGGGTGGAAAAATAATGTAATTCACACCCCACAACACGCTTCAGATCGCGGTGCACCCGCTGATCACCCATGGAGGTCCGTTCCACAAGAACCGCCTTATCCAGCAGGTTCAGCTCTTCCAGGATCGGCACCAGACGATCCATGGACTTAAACACCTTCATGAACACCACGGCATCAAATTGAGTCAACACGTCGCGGATTTTATCATCGGCAAACACGGCAGGAATCACCACCAGCTCGTCATCGCCGAGGCAGAGGGGAGTCTTGGCGGCCGCCGCGGTCGCGCCAATGGCAGAGATGCCGGGAATGATCTCGACCTTGGCCTCAGGATTCCTGGCCAATAAGGTCTCACAGACATAAAACCCCGTACTATAAATAGCTGGATCACCGAGGGTGGGCAGTGCCACATCCTCCCCCTTTTCCATCTTTTCACTGACCCATTGTGCAGCGGTATCCCAGGCATCCTGCACTTCAGGATCAGGGCTCTCGCCCATGCGCACCTTCTTCATGGGGAAATAATGGGTCAGAATATCTTTGCCCTCAGCACGAACAACGCCGGTGGCAATGGTGAATGCCGTACTCGTGCCGTCTCTGGTCGCCGAAGGAGCCAGCCATGCCGGGCTTTGGTCTAATATGCGTGCGGCTTTAAGGGTCATAAGCTCTGAGTCACCAGGGCCGACACCAACTACGTAAAATGTTCCTGTCATTTTTTCTTATTGGCCATGAGAACGTTAGATGGGGGAAGTTTAACTGCAAACTCCTATCCCCTAACCCCATCTCAGCCAACTTTTCCTCCGGAAATGATTGTGATCGGGTTTAAATGAACAGCAACACCGTCCAGCCCCGTTCGTGATATGGTTATACTACTTGTTTCCACCCTCAACCCCTGATCCGCCATGAGTTGCGGCGCCGCTGTAATCGTCTTTTCAACCACCCCATTGACAACGAGCACGCCGGCCTGGGGCAGACGGTGGGCAACGGTCTGAATAATGTCGGGCAACTGGCCGCCATTGCCGCCGATGAAAACCCTCTGGGGAGTGGGCAGGTGTTCTAATACATCCATGGCCAGTCCTGCAACAGGAATGACGTTATAACAGCCAAACCGGCGAATATTGGCCTTGATATTGGCAAGCTCCTCTTCCTTCCGCTCAACGGCATAAATAACGAGGTCAGGGTTCATCCGCGCCGCCTCGATGGAAACCGAACCGGAGCCGGCCCCGATATCCCAGAACACCCCTTTTCGGGGCAGGGCTAAACGGTGCAGGGTTGCAGCGCGCACTTCATCCTTGGTAATCAATCCACGGCTATGGGCGAGTTCATCCTCATGCAGTCCAAAAAGGGCTGCACGCTCCTGACGGGGGCATAAGAGGCACATGACATTCAATTCAGCAAAGGAGCGGTCTGCGGCCTCCTGCAGACTCCCGCGGAACAACGACTCTTCATCGGTGCCGATATTCTCCGCAACCATGACCTGACACCCTTCCAGAAGAGCATCATCCCCAATGAGCTGCAGGTAGGAGATCAGATCCCGGGCCAGCGCATCCGGGGAATTCGTCGAATCGGTAAAGACAAAACTCTTCGGCTGGGCCAGAAGCATTCCTGGGACATGGTCACAACTCCGTCCATGCAGGGAAAGCAGTCGGGCATCATCCCATGAAACCTTGAAGCGGCAGGCAGCATCCTGCATGGTGGAAAGGGTCGGGTGAACCTCCACCAGATCGTGGCCAAAATGGTCAAGCAGACGCCGGGCAATACCGAAGAACAGCGGATCACCACTGGCAAGAACCGCCACATCACCCTGTTTGAGTGATTCTTCCATAACAGGCAGCGCCTCGGCAAGGGGCGTCACACTCACTGTCGGCAGGGTGCAATGCCCGAATAACTCCAGAAGACGGGTGCCGCCGACAATTAGGGCAGACTGGCCGAGTAACTCCCGTTGCGCAAGGGTCAACCCATGGGGGCTGACGCCGATGATATGAATTTGTGCTGTCATTTTTTTAATCTTCCGACGTTCTCGTTAAACCTGCTCAACCACATGGGCTGAGCTGTCCACCAAATACACGGCAACTGCAAGGGTTGAGACATCCTCTGCATATTCCCGCGCCTTCACACATACCGCCCTGATAATATCCTGCCGCCCCGCCTCGACAAGATGTTCCGCCATCTCGCGCGCGGTGTTCGCTTTCTGTATTTTGATCAACAGCGGGCCACCGGCCCCGAGGCTTTCCAGCAAATGGGCCGCATCAGCCATTTCCAGGGCACCATTGCGCACATGGGTCTGGGGCACTCGCAAGGCACCCTTGGTGATCTTGGCCCACATTCCGGCCAGATGAATTTTCTTAAATCCCTGTTTCGCGGCTTCCTGCAGCGAAAACTCGAGATAATCCCCCATCATGGCATACGCCTCTTCAGGAAGATCAAGCAGGGACTGGGCCCCACGCTCCGATGTCCGGCCGGTGGACAGCACCAGTTCCACAAGCCCCGCCTCACGCGCCACACTCATGGAGGCCGAAATCGTGGCGGTCCAGGCATCAGCGGAAATAGGTCGGACAATACCCGTCGTGCCGAGGATCGATAACCCGCCGAGAATCCCCAGCCGCTTATTCAGGGTCTTTTCCGCCAGGAGTTCTCCCTGATCCACCGAGATCTCCACCAGCAGTCGTCGCGTGGACTCAACCTCCTGCACCGCCGCGACAATCATCTGCCGCGGCACCGGATTAATGGCCGGCTCGCCGACCTGCACCGCGAGGCCGCGCTTCGTGACCCGGCCGACACCGGCACCGCCGGACAGGATCACATTCCCTGAAACCACATGAAACTCAGAAACGGACTCCCCGGGATAGAAACTGACCCTGGCCCGAATTTCAGCACCATTGGTCACATCCGGATCATCCCCGGCATCCTTGATAATGGAGGCCGTCGCCCCCGCTTCCAGCCTGGTCGAGGCGTGAATAGTGAAACGATGCCGTGTCCCGTCGGGAAAGGGGATCTCTACCGTTCCCCCCTCCTGTCCGGTCATCAGCACAAGGGCTGCCGCCTTTGCCGCGGCTGCGGCACAGGCTCCGGTGGTATAACCGCTACGTAGTCGTTTCGTCATTTTTTTTATAGGCTCAAGGTATAAGGTGAAAGGTTAAACACTACGATCGTCTCACTGGTTTCCCAAAGTTCATCAGCAACACTTACCCCTGTACCTTTAACCTTGATCCTTTTCCACTGCCAAGCGTATCAAGGCATTGACAATGGCCGCAGCCACCGGACTGCCGCCCTTACGCCCCAGACTGGTGATAAAGGGATACTCCTTCTCAGCCAGCAGCCCCTTGGATTCGGCCGCATTCACAAAACCAACCGGCACCCCGATCACCACGGGGAGCTCTTCAGGCGCCATCCCGGCCAGACAGTCCATGGCCTTGAGCAGTGCTGTGGGAGCATTGCCAATAGCCACGATCCCGGCATGGCCAATACCCCGTTCAATGGCAATTTCAGACCGGGTTTTACCCTGTTCCTTAGCCAAGCGCGCCACCTCTTCATCCGCCACAAGACAGTGTACCGTCCCGCCAAAGCGGGCCAGCATGGCTTTTGAAACCCCAGCCGCCACCATATTGACATCGGTGAGAATATCCTTCCCCGCCTGAATCGCCGCAATGGCTGTGCGAATTCCCTCAGGGTGAAAACGCATCGTCTCAGCAAATGCAAAATCACCCGTGGCATGGATCACCCGCTGCACGACCTTAAACGTTGCAGGATCAAAA
>JBFFNY010000100.1:0-6339 GCA_041562955.1 Desulfurivibrionaceae bacterium
AATGGGTTTGAAATCTTTCCTCCCGAACAACTCAACCGTTGTGCCCAGCATAAAACCTGAGGCCGACAGGGGAACCATACAGAACAAACCCCAGCCGAGAAACAACCCCCACGGATAATCATACGAACCATGGGTCGCCCAGCCTAAACCGTAGTAGAACCGGCCAAGGAGAACCGGAATACCAACTGCATAGACAATGGCAAAAAACCAGTTGAGCGGGTTGCGCAGCAACTGCTTCATATAGTTACCAGGTGACAGCCCCAGGAACATCTTTTCCTTTACGGTCCACTGGGAATTCGTTCCCGGCTTCTGCATTGTATCTACGGGTTCAAACCCGAGTTCAGCAAATTTTTTCATTGTTTTCCCCCCTTATCCCCTGCACTCCCGTCATTTTTAATGGCCTCTTTCTTGGTGGCCAAGAGATGAAAACCGGTGAAGAGTGCCGGCCAGATGGTCAACACCATGGGCACAATGGCCAGGAACTCTTTTACATAATTAATGATCGGTTCGTTACCCACGTGGCTGTCGAAACCAATCTGATCAAAAGGTGCATCCTTACTGGTGAGATACATCCATGAGGTCCCCCCGACTTCTTTTTCACCGTAGACATGGTGCGCATAATTGCCGGGATGATCCTCAATGGTCTTATGGGCCAGTGAAATGAGGTCCGTTCGTTTGCCGAAGGTCATCACCCCGTTCGGACAGGACTCAACACAGGCCGGCGGACGGCCGAATTTCAGCCGCGTGTCGTAGCACATGATACATTTCTTCACCACAGGGTTAATGGGCGAAGAAAAACTGTAGGCCGGCACATAAAAGGGACAGGCAACCATACAGGTGCGACAGCCGACACACACCTTCTCGTTGTAAATAACCGCCCCTTCCGGAGTCTTGGTGTAGGCATTGACAAAACAGGAGGTCAGACACGCGGGCTCCTGACAATGATTACATTGAAATTTGCGAAAGAGCGGATGCTCACGACCCTTGATTTCATATTTATTGACCACCGTATACGCCTTCTCAGTGGTCCGGCGCGGCAGCCCCCCATGCCGGCGTTCGTCAAACACCGACATGTCGTTAAATGGTTTATCGGGTTTTGGTAAATTCTGTTCCTTATTACAGGCGGCTTCGCAGGTTCGACAACCAATACATTTGGTCATGTCAACCAGAACCCCCATACTGTCGGGGTAGCCGCCGAACGTGCCGCTGGCATCAGCGTTCCGTGCTGACCCCACCGCCACAGCAGCTGCACCTGTGGCCAGGCCGCCCTTGAGAAAAGACCTTCGGTTTATTTTTTTCATACTCTCTCACCTTCAAAAACGTGGATAAAAAGCGTTACACCCTGGCCTGACTTGGAGACAAGGGATAACTCATTCATCAATGACCAGCACCATGCCCCCCGGACTCAGTCTTCGGGACTGGTGCATGGGCGGCGGTATCATAAAATTTTTCCCCGGTATCCGTCATCCCATGACAATCCGTACACCCGGCCGGCGCACCATTTTCAACATGACACGCCAGACAATTCTGATGATAGGCCGCCTTGAGTCCCGGCTTGTTTCGATGATGGAGTAATTCGGTCTCCCAGGACTTTTTCATATTCACGACCGAGAACACCTCCTTTTCATGACAGCCTGAACAGGTTGGATCGTCCGCTGCCGGGCTGTTGGCATGACACGTGATGCAAAGCGGCCCTTCTGCCTGTGTTCCTGCGGTATGATGATGGCATACCGTACAGTTCTCCCCGACGATCTCAATATGCATGTCATGGTCAAAACTGACCCCTTCATACAGGTTTTTCAAGCTGTCCAGCTCAATCACCTCACTGGCGGCAACACGAACCAGACCAACCTGACTTGCCAGAGCTGCCATGAGGGCGAACCCGAGAAGCTTCTTCTTTTTCATACCCATTTCCACTCTCCTTAAATTGGCTTCCAATCCAGTAACCAAAATGTTGCTGCAAAACAAAGGGGCGCAGCATGACACTCGTAACCATGGGATCGCGACACTCAAAAAGCGATCCAGCGTCAACCAGAATTCCGGCTGACATGGGTTGAGGGAGGAGAGGTGAGTGTTTATCTGAACCCGTTTTGACAGCTTGCTGTTTCCATCAGAACGTTTTCATCTTCCTCTGACCGTACACCGGTCACAGGATAAACATGGTCACCAATGTCATCCCTTGCCCCTGCAACTTTTGGAATCAAAACCGTTTTAGCTCCACGCTGATTTTTCACCTTCGTCTTCCGGCAAAACACCTTGAACGATCTCTTTGCAGGCGCCAAGGATGGAAAACACCTAACGCACTGAAAACAAAAGATAAAACCAACATTCAACCAGCTTACCCCTGGATATTTTGCACAATCGATGCCACCCGACAAAAAACAACACAATCCATGCCTATCACAACCGGAGAAAAAGAAGAAAACCGCAGGAACAGAACTCCACAATCGCTCCCCACCCCCTCTGATCGCTCTACACCCAGAGTAAAATGAATATCAATTCATTTCTGCTGTCATGGAGGGAGAACCGCTCATGGATTTGAGGAAAATAAAAAAATTATCTATTTTCTTAAACAGACACATCCGTGGTCATTTCCCGGCCATAGAAGTGTTGCAGAATGTGTTGCACGCCACAGAACTGTGGCAACACATGTGTGGCGCAGCTGTGGCACGTGCAACGTTTATCCGCTGACACACGTGGTCGCAAAGACATGAAACACTACAAAGCCGCTATTTCAAGGAGTTACACCACCGAACCCGCTTGCAACACTGTTGCACAGCCCTGGATGCCGACCACCGCAGACACGGGACACCAACCCCATAGTCCGGCCACATAAAAAAAGGCCTGCGGAGATTGAACCCCCACAGGCCTTGACAACAAACGAACGACGATGATAATCGGTCAGACCCCCTCGGCCAGAACCTGAGTCACCTCAGCGCCGTTCATGGTTTCCTTCTCCAGCAGATGTTGCGACAGGCTATGGAGGGCCTCCTCCTTGCCCTGAAGGATAATCATGGTCTCCTGCAGACAATCCTCAATGATCTTGTTCACTTCCCCGTCAATGAGACGACTTGTATCTTCACTGTAGGGGAGCCGCTGCGACGGGGTATCCAGAAATCCCATATCCGCCGTGACATAGGCCCGTGGCCCCAGGGCTGCACTCATTCCCCATTCACACACCATACGTGTGGCAATAGACGTTGCCACCTGCAGATCATTGCTGGCGCCGGTGGTGAAGCGATTAAAGACAATCTCTTCCGCGGTTCGCCCGCCGAGGAGAATTTTGATCCGGTCCAGCAGATACTCCCGGCTGTAGGAATGTTTATCATCAAGGGGTACCTGCTGGGTCACCCCCATGGCGCGGCCCCGGGGAATAATCGTGATCTTATGCACCGGATCCGCCTCTGGGAGCAACATGGCCATGATCGCGTGCCCCGCCTCGTGATACGCCGTGATTTTCTTCTCCTCCTCGCTGATCACCATGCCCTTGCGCTCCGCACCCATGAGGATCTTATCCTTTGACTCCTCAATATCCACCAGTTCCACACAATCCTTCTTCTTGTGCGCGGCCACAAGGGCGGCCTCATTCATGAGATTGGCAAGCTCCGCCCCGGTAAACCCGGGGGTTGACCTGGCCACCTCCTTCAGCGACAGGCCGGGTGCAAGGCAGATCTTCCTGCCATACACCTGAAGAATCATCTCCCGTCCCACTACGTCAGGAGGCAGGATCGTGATCTGCCGGTCAAAACGGCCAGGGCGCAGGAGGGCTTTATCCAGGACATCGGGCCGATTGGTCGCCGCCACAATAATCACTGTGGCGTCACTTTCAAACCCGTCCATCTCAACCAGCAGCGCATTCAGGGTCTGTTCCCGCTCATCACCGCCCCCCATATTCCCCCCGCTCCCCCGGGACCGGCCGACCGCATCAATTTCATCAATAAAAACAATACAGGGCGCCTGTTTCTTCGCCTCCTCAAAGAGTGAACGCACCCGTGAGGCACCGACCCCGACATACATCTCAACAAAGTCAGAGCCGCTGAGGGAAAAGAACGGCACACCCGCCTCACCGGCAATGGCTTTAGCCAGCAGGGTCTTGCCGGTTCCAGGGGGCCCCTGGAGCAGCACGCCGGTAGGGATCTTGCCGCCAAGCTTGGTGAACTCCGAGGAGTCCTTTAAAAACTGCACCGTCTCCATGAGATCATCCTTGGCCTCATCAATACCTGCAACATCAGCAAACATGACCTTACCCGTCATATCCGCCGGCACCATAAAGTTCTTGCCCTTCATCCTGTCGCCCTGGGGATTATGCTGCTGCCGGGTATACACCATATAGCCCATAATCCCGGCAAAGAGGAGCAGAGTCAGCCCTGATCCCGGGGAGGAAGACGGGGGACGGCGCACAGCCATTGTCACATTTTTTGCCGTAAAAACAGGCACTAATGCCGTGACATCAGGAGAGTAGGTCTGAAACTGCTGACTGTATCTGTCAATGGCGACAATCTTATTCCCCGTCAGCGTCACCGACTTGATTTCACCAGACTGCAGCTGGCTGAGAAAGGTTGAATAGCCCACCTCAGGGACCCGTTGTTCAGCGCGATACGAGGAATAAATCCCCAAACCAATCAGCACGAGACCAATTGCGATACAACCATTGCGAACAGGATATTTCACAGGCGTCCTCCATGATGTGTAAGAAAAAAGAAATGCAACAGCAATGCGGCACAAGGGCACCGCACCCCTCACTCCTGAGGAGAGCCCGCCTACCCCTCAACCTCCTTGAGCACACCCTCCGCATCAATGTTGTACAATTTGATCTTGCGATAGAGAGTCGACCGGTCGATACCCAGTATCCGCGCCGCCTGCGCCTTATTGCCGTAGGTCCGCTGCAAGGTATGGAGAATGCGCACCTCTTCGCTTTCCAGTTCATTCAGAAATTGCGCCTGGGCCTGCGGCTGCTGGTGGCCCCCTTCAGGTTCACGTAGCTCAAGGGGCAGATAATCCACTGTAATGGTGTTGTTTTCACATAAGACACAGGCGCGCTCCATGACATGCTCAAGCTCACGGATGTTCCCGGGCCAGCGGTGGTTCCGCATAATCGCCAACGCCTGATCAGACACCCCGGTCACCTTCTTACCCAGACGACCACTGAAACGCTTAATGAAAATATCAATCAGGATTTCAATGTCATGCCCCCTGTCCCGCAGCGGCGGCAGGATGATATCAAGGACCCGCAACCTGTAATATAAATCCTCCCTGAATTCACCGTCCTGCACCTTCTTGCGCAGATCCGCATTGGTTGCGGCGACCACCCGGACATCGACACTGATCGCCTGATCACTGCCCACGGGATAAAAGGTGCGCTCCTGTAAAAACCGCAGGAGACGAAGCTGCATCAGGGGCGAGATATCACCGATCTCATCCAGAAAGAGCGTGCCGCCGTCGGCATTGAGGATATGCCCGACCCGGTCGCGGTCGGCACCGGTAAAAGACCCCTTTTTATGGCCGAACAGCTCACTTTCCAGGAGCGACTCAGAGATCGCCGTACAATCCACCTTGACAAGGGGCATATCACGGCGGGGACTTTCAGCATGAAGGGCCTCAGCCACTAACTCCTTTCCCGTACCGGATTCACCCGTGATGAGCACGGTGGTGTCCACCTTGCCGACATTTTCAATCAGGGTATACACAGTCTGCATCACCTGACTGGCGCCACAGATCCGGTGCAGTCTCACCCGATTGCCTTTCTGCTCCAGGGCCTCAAGATGGGAGACATCACGCGCCACCAGAACCACGCCGAGAAAGGCATCCCCGTCATCCTTCAACGGCACCGCACTGATCCGGAACACCCCGGCCTGACCATCTTCGCGGGTATGCTCGATACGGTGTTCCGCCACCTCGTCTCCCGTTTCCAGAACCGTTTTGACATCACTGAGAAACAGGTTGGCGATCTGACCGATCTCAGCCAACGGCTTGCCGACAAGTTCACCCTCCACCTGCTCCGGGAACCACTTGCGAGCCGCGGTATTCAGCCGCACAAGTCGGCATTCCGGGTCCACAGTGAGGATGAGGTCACGGACGCTTGCAAAAACCGCATCCAGATATTTGCGATACTGCTCCTTTTCCCGGGCCAGTGCCTTGTTGGCATTCTGCAGACTGTACTGCTGGAGCGCCATCCGCGCCGTGCGCAGCAGATCCTCTTTCTTCACCGGCTTGGCCAGATAATCAAAGGCCCCGAGCCGGACCGCCTCAGCCGCCGTATTGATATTCGGATACCCCGTCACCATCACCATGGGACACTCAAGCCCCTGCTCCTTGACGGTACGGAGCAGATCAATACCC
>JBFFNY010000101.1:0-6327 GCA_041562955.1 Desulfurivibrionaceae bacterium
CTTACTCCCGGTGGCCGGAAGAATCTTGTTTTTTTACAGTCCATGAGGTGGTGTCGAGCCAGTCCAGAAGTTCATTGTTGGGCAGTGGGCGACAGAGGTGAAAACCCTGGAGGATATCACAGTTCAGACTCTTCAGGAGCTGTAGGGTCTTCTCATCTTCAACCCCTTCGGCCACCACTTTACGGCCGATGCTGTGCACCATTTCAATGGTGGATTTAACGATCACCGCATTATCCTCGTTCATGAGCATGTTGCTGATGAAGGACTTGTCAATTTTGATCTCCCCGGCCGGGAATTTTCTCAGATAGGATATCGAGGAGTAGCCGGTGCCAAAATCATCGATGGAGAGCTGTAATCCCATTCTTTTAAGTTCACCAATAACCTTGGTAACCCGCGTCTGATCAACGATGATACTGCTTTCAGTGATCTCAAGGATCAACATGTCCGGCTTGACGCTCCACTTGTGCAGAAGGAGCTGGACATCGTTTGGAAAGTCGAGGTCGTGGAGATTCTTGACCGAAAGATTTACTGAAACAGGAATGTTATATCCTGCCTGCTGCCATTTGGAGCATTGTTCAAGGGCCTTATCCAGAACGAGATAGGTGAAGGGCTTACTAAGGCCGGCCTGTTCGGCAAGGGTAACGAAGTCATCGGGACCGATAACGCCCCGGTCCGCATGCTGCCAGCGGCACAGCGCCTCTACGCCGATTAGGGTGTTGTCATGAATGGATATTTGGGGCTGATAGTAGAGGAACATATCATTGTTTTTGATCGCATCGCGCAACTCGCCAATAAGCACCAGCCGGTTAAATGTTGTCCGGTGTTGCTCAAGGTTGAAGATGGCATAGACAACATCATTGCGCTTGGCCTCATACATGGCGATGTCGGCCCGCTGTATCAAGGTCTCACTGTCGATGCCATGTTCAGGTGACATCGCAATGCCGATACTGATACCGACTTTCACACTGTGGCCTTCAATCATGAAGGGCTGATCAAGGGCACCAGAAACCTTCAGACTGATCAATATCGCTTGTTCCAGGCTGGTGCAGGGGAGTACCAGGGCGAACTCGTCACCGCCGAATCGAGCCAGGGTGTCGGATTCCCGTACGGCCTCTTGCATGCGATTCGCCACCTCTTGGAGGACGTAATCGCCGTAAAAATGTCCCAGGGAATCATTAATCTGTTTAAAGCTGACCAGATCCATGAGCAGAAAGGCCAGGGGGCTGTTCTGGCGTTTGGAAAGGTGCAGCCCGTGATCAAGTTGTTCCTCGGCAAGGGCACGGTTCGGCAATTCCGTGAGTTCGTCATGGAGGGCACGGTGTCTTTCCAGGGAAGCAAAATGTTCACTGAGCTTGATGGAGGCGAGGCTCAACCGCACCACGACACAGACAAAAACAGCGCCGCTGAAGAGGATGGTTGAAACGATCATCTCAAGGCTGGAGGGTGGAGCCTTGATGAGCATATTAAGAAAAAGAATATAGCCCGCGATGAAGAAGAGGATGAGAACGCCGAGAAATTTCCAGGAGGTATAAAGCTGGTGTTTTCTACGGCAGATCTTTCTTGTGGGAATGAGAGAACACGCGAGTAGCACAATACCTACGAGGACCATGGTTATAGATATAATTCTCAAGCGGTGATTTCCTTTCTTCTTGTTATTGTCATCTCTATGGGCCGTGTCGCGATGCTGTTTGATTGATATTATCTATTGCTTGCATCCTAACTTTTAAACATTGTTCTTTCAAGGTGCTTTCCCCTTTTTAGCTGGTTAAAAAAATGAAAATTGTTTTTTGCCTGTGACTTGAATAAGGGCACAGCTGTCTAACGATGGAGTCTTGATGATAAAGTTATGCGGATGATTTCGAGAGGTTAAGTAGGGGTGGAAATTAAATTTCGTTTGAAATTGCGATGGTTCTGGGGAGAATTGTGTGAGTCTGAATCTGTGAAAATGAGAAAAAATATGTACAAGAGACCCTATGTTTTCAGGGAAAGTACAGTCTCTTTGTGAGGGTTAAGGTCTGTTCTCAGTTCGGGGCGGTCAGAACTACAGGTGTTCACAGATTCTGTTTTGTAGTTCTGGCTGAGCAGAACCCGTGAATACCTGGGAGCAGAATGGGTTAATGGGTTGCAATTGAAAAATCCACAGGTGGGCCATGTAACGCTGTCTGTAGATATTCTTTTAGTTGTTGGTTGATTCGATGTACAGACCCTCCTGGAACTTTTCCGTCTTCATGCCAGGCTGCATCAAATAAAGCTTTAGGTACAGGAATTTTAGCTAACTCTTCTGCTCCTGCCACGGTACGTTTAATTAGGGTGACCAGAGGAGATTCCCAGTCAAAAAGAACGAAATAAAAAGATTCGTCATGGTCGCTTGCGACAAAATCATTGCCGCGAATCCAACCCGTGCCCCATTCAAGATACATTTCAACAGCTTTTTCAGGCGTCATTTCCCAATCAATTTCGTTCAAAAGAGACTGGTTTGACTTTAGTTCGTTGACTGTAAGCATGATCCACCTCCAAGGAGTAATAGATATAGGTAAATATAGTAACTATTGCTATCTTTACAATGGGGAGGATAAAAATCAAAAACTGGAAATAAGCCATTCAGCTTGACACCTGTGATACGGTTTCTCTAGCATAAGAAATTGTTATGCTATTCATTCTTGAATACCGGAGAGGATTATTATGCCACGAAAATTAAGGGTTTCTTTCGCTTTCGTTGTCGTGTTTGTGACTTATGGCCTGCTTGCACAGGCAGAAGAGACCGCAGATTTAGCTGGCCCCGCATTTAGTTCTACGCGCCAGATCGTTGATGTCCCAAAAGGGTGGCAGGATCAAGTTGTTGAGCATGACGCCTCACTGCGTGATGTTGATCTGGTGGTTAATCTGGATCAGAGTGAGTACCCTTTTCTGCATACCATCATTGAAGATTATGCAAAAAATAATGGTCTTAAGATCTTTGTGAATTCTGGTACCTGCGGTGTTTCTTCACAAATGTTGAGGCATAAGACTGTTGATGTTGCGTCGTTTTGTTGTCCGCTCGGCAAGGATGATTATTTGCCGGGGGTACAATTTACAACGCTCGGCATTGCGCCATTATTACTGATTGTTCATCCTGACAATCCTGTTGACAACTTGACCATTGATCAGGCCCGTTATGCCTTTGCCGGTGAATTGAAACGCTGGTCGAGTCTGGCCGCGAATGCCGCGGTAAAGCAGTTTGATTACCCCATACAACCTCTGGCTTTCATTCATTGTAAGAAGAGACCCGGGCATTGGCGTCTCATTATCGGCGATGAGGAATGGTTTTCTGTTCGCTTGCAGACGGTGCTGACAGTGCCTGAAATGATTGAGTCGGTGGCAACATTGAAAAATGGTATCGGTTATGAGGTGCCAATGCTGGTGAAGTATTATCGCCAAGAGCGAGGCCAGGTCAAGCACTTGAAAATTAATGGCTATGACCCTGCCCAACTGACCAATCTGGCCTCGTTGGACTACCCGTTTTATCGGGTTTTTTCCCTTGCCACATGGAAGGATAAGCCTAATGCTGAAGCCCAGAAGTTAGTAACCTATCTAATTGCCTATTTTGCCGAACATGGAGAGGCCGAGGGTTTTCTTCCCGCTCAGAAACTCCGGGACGCTGGATGGCAATTTGTAGACCAGGAGCTGGTTGGTGAGCCGGTTGCCAGTGGGCAATAGGCAAAGGGGGACTGTGCGCAAGAATAGGAAATTCTCTTTTGATGTTATTCCTCTTTCGGTACGAGTGGTCTGTTTGTCCATTCTGATCGGGGGAGGTGTATTCTGGGTGTCGGATATTTTCCTGGTTCGCCAGGTGCAGAGTTCTTTCAGGATGCAACTCGACACCAAGCTTGATCAGCAGACAGAGGAGGGGCGCCAGCGTTTAGATTCATTTTTAAAACGCCATTTTCAACTTGCGGAATTGATTCTTGAGCAGCATTCATTTCAAGTTTATTTGCAAGAGATACGCGGCACATGGCGTGATGACGGTGCGATCGTCTTTCATCAGAAAAAACCGAAGTGGTTACCTTCAAGGACGATCCTGAGAACTTTTTCACAAGCTGGGTATTATTTGGTCCTCGATGAACATGATACCGTGAGAGAGGTGTATCAGGCGGATGGCGCAACAATGCCTCAGAAATTGCTCCACCCGGATCCTTTTTTTCTCAAAGCCTGTCAAAATGAAAATTTTATTACTGAATTTGCAGGAAAATTACATGTGGTTTCGGCTCAAACACTTGCAACAGATGGTCTTTTTCCTGCGGTGACAATACTCTTGGCAACGCCTATTGATGGCAGTCTGCTGACGTTTTTGAAACCTCCCTATACCGCGAATCAGGAGGTTGCAATATCCACAGGCCTGACCCCTTATATTCTAGTGAGTAGTGATGAGAAACTGGTGCCAGCAGGGCAAACCATTGCACAACTCAAAGAAACGTTTCTCGTTTTTGAGAAAAAGGTGTTTGGCTATGAAGCAACCGATTTACTGGTGAGTTATGTGCATCTGCTTGCCCGTGATGAAGTGGAGCGCCTTTCAAAACCTGTCATCTCGCAAGCACGATTGCAATTATTCTTGATTGCCCTTGTCTTTACGTTCTCATTGGCTCTCGCAATGATATGGCTTTCTCGCCGTATTCAATTGTTGACCCATGATGTGGTTGGTTTTACACATAAAGCGCTGGGAGATAGTAGCCCCGTGATTGCAAGTGGTGACCCGCTTACGGTACTTAAGGGGCAGTTTGAAATACTGCTCCGGGCGGTGCAGGCGTCCACACGTGAGCAGAGTATTTTAAGGTCGACGATCCTTAAATCCATTCCCTTTCCGCTGTTCTATCAAGATCTTGATGGCATTATTCTTGGTTGTAATAAGGCCTTTGCTGTCCTGATTGGCAGCTCGCTGCAAAAAATCAAAGGCAAATATTTACGTGATGTTCTCGATGCTGAAATATGTGAACTGCTGATGTTGCACCATGGTGGAAATAAAAATCCGGATATGCATGGGGTGTATGAAATTTCCATGCTGGATCAGGCGGGTGAGAAACGTAATTTTCTGGTGCATGTTGCCTCTTTTCCTAAATCAAGTGAGAATCAGGGTGGTTTGGTGGCAGCCCTGGCTGATATAACCCCATTGCGTAAAGCTGAGGAGGAAAAAGCTGATCTGGAAGGTCGTTTGCAGCAGGCGCAAAAAATGGAGGCTATTGGCACCTTGGCGGGGGGGATTGCCCATGATTTCAATAATATCCTGACGCCGATCTTAGGATATAGTGAAATGGGGCGTTTACGTTTGGCAGCTGATCATGAGGTGCAGGATTATCTTTTGAAAATTAGCCAGGCTGGTCATCGAGCTAAGGATATGGTGCAACAGATCCTGTCTTTTAGTCGGCGTGAGGATCAAGAACTGTTACCTGTTAATTTGGTTCCTCTGGTCAAAGAGGTGATGAAATTGCTGCGGGGATCAATCCCTTCCACAATCGCTTTCGAGCTGGATATCGCCCAGGAAGACCTTATTGTGAAAGGTGATCCGACCCAGTTCCATCAAGTTATAATGAATCTCTGTACGAACAGTTATCATGCAATGCTTGAGGACGGGGGAATCTTGTCTCTATCCCTTCAGCCGTGGCAGAATACCGACCTGGATTCCGGAGAAGATAGCGAATGGGTGAAACTTACGGTGACGGATACGGGTTGTGGTATGGACAAGGAGTTGCAGCGCCACATCTTTGAACCGTATTTTACGACTAAATCACAGGGGAAGGGGAGCGGTATGGGACTGTCCGTGGTGCTCGGGATCATTCAACACCATGGCGGTACTATTTCAGTGGAGAGTGAACCGGGACACGGGACAACGGTTACAGTAGCCTTGCCCCGTCTGAGTAAAGAGCGGGTTGTAGATATGGACGAGGCTGGAGGGGGCGACTATCCAATTGGTCAAGAGAGGATTATTGTGGTTGATGATGAGCCTATGAATGTGATGCTCCTTGAGAATATGTTGCAATCTCTTGGCTATTCAGTTGTGGGATTTCATAATAGCGAAGACGCGTTAGTGACGATGCAGCTGGATCCCTCCCGATATGACCTGCTGATCTCAGATATGACCATGCCCAATGTCACAGGGGAGCAGTTAGCGCGGAGCATTTTAAAACTGCGACCTGAAATGCCTATTATCTTATGTACTGGCCATAGTGAGAGTCTGGACAAGAAGGCGGCAAAGACTCTGGGGATTATGGATTATATAGCAAAGCCCCTTTCGCTTAAAACCCTGGCCGAATCTGTGCGTTCTTGCCTTGATGCAAGCAAGAATAAAGGCAAGAA
>JBFFNY010000102.1:0-6298 GCA_041562955.1 Desulfurivibrionaceae bacterium
ACGCAAAGAGCTCTTCCCTTTTTCCGACATTGACATCATGATCCTCTACCGCGAAGGCGCAGAGGATCGGCTGAACGACATAGCCGAAGCGGTATTCTATCCCCTATGGGACGCCGGACTTGAAGTCGGACATGGAGTCCGAACCCCGGCTATCTGCATCGATGATGCACATAACGACTTCTTTTTCCAGGTCGCCCTGCTTGACGCAAGACTCCTCACAGGCTCCAGTGAACTCTTGGACGAGCTCTTAACGGAGTACACCAAGACCTTTATAAACAGCCACCGCAAATCTTTTTTTGAAAATATGGTGAGCCATTGCAAACTACGCCATGAACGGTTCGGCAACCACAGCTACCTCCTTGAACCGCACATCAAAGAGAGCCGTGGCGGATTCCGGGACATCCAGGCGATGTTATGGTCAGCCCAGGTTGTTTTCGGCATTAAGGATATTGAGGGCATGGAATCCTCAGGCCTGCTTTCCCCCCAGGAACGGGCCAAACTCGAAGAGGCCACCCATAACCTTATCCGCATCCGCAACCGGCTGCATTATATGAGCGGCCGGAAAAACGACCAACTCTTCTTCGAACACCAGGAAGACATGGCCGAGACCTTTGAGTATAAAAACACCAAATCCATGCTCGGCGTTGAGCTTTTCATGCATGACGTGCACCACCACCTGCAAACCGTGGCCATCGCCACCGATCTTTTCTTTGAACATGTGCAGGATGTGGTCGGCCTGAAGCTCTACACAGCAAAAGACAAAATACTCGAAGAGGGCATCGAACTGCGCCACGGCCGGATCCAGATCACCAGGCCTGAACTTCTGGAAAAAAGGTTTCACCTCCTCATGCGGGTCTTCTCCCAGTCGGCCAGAACCGGGCACCCCATACACCACCGGACCAAACAACTCATCAGTCAACACCTTGAAGTCATCGAAAAAAATGGCCAAAAGTCAAAGAGGGTATCCCAGGGGTTCCAGGAAACCCTGCAGGAGGAAAACAGCCTCGCTGTCCTGACCGACATGCTGGAGACCGGCATTCTCTCGGCCTTCATTCCGGAATTTGAGCACCTCGAATCTCTCGCCCAGCACGATATCTACCACGTGTACACCGTGGACCGCCACCTCCTGCAAACCGTGGCCGAACTCAACATCCTCCGCCAGGAGGAAAGCGATATCTTTGCCCGGCTGGAACACCCCGTCATTCTGTATCTTGCCGGCCTCCTCCACGACATCGGCAAAGGAACCCAGCATGACCACTCGGACTATGGCGCCAAACTCATCCTTGGCATCGGCGAGCGCATAGGCCTTACCCCGGACGAAACAGACACCCTTGCCTTTCTGGTGGAGAAACACCTGTATCTTCCCACCATTGCCCTGCGCCGCGACATTGAAGACGAAAAACTCATCATGGAGTGCGCCCGGACCATCAAAACACCGGACCGGTTGGCCATGCTGTTCATCCTCAGCACCGCCGACGCCCGGGCCACCGGCCCCACCGTATGGACCGAATGGAAGGCAGCCCTGCTTCAGGAACTTTTCCTGAAAATCAGCCACGCCCTGGAGCATAAAGAGACCGAGTCACCAGGCCATGAAGACGGGGTCGACTGGATGCGCGAGCAGCTGGTCAACAAAATTGGACAAACCCCGGAGACCAGCTTCGACACCAGCACCTTGCCGGATGACTACCTCATCAGCTTCACGACCGACGAGGTCATGAACCACATCGGCCTGCAACAGAACACATTGCAGAAAAGAGCAGCCATCGTTGTGGCCACAGACCACGGGACCCACTGGCAGCTCCTCATCATGACCCAGGACCAGAGCGGCATCCTCAACCGCATCTGCGGCATCTTGGCCCTGCACAACATCCAGGTTCTCGGCGCCAAAATCTTCACCTGGGAAAACGGCACCGTGGTGGACAGTCTCAACGTCACCTCCAGTGTGGATAAAAGATTCAACGACAACGACTGGGAAGCCCTGCAGCGCGACCTGAACCTTGCCATTCACCAGCGCATCGGCATCGATTACCGGCTGAGCCAGAAACTGCCGCTGCTGGGGAGGAAACTTACACCAAAATCAGACAAACGGACCAAGCCCAAGGTCATCATCACCCCGAACGGTTCAGCCCACCACTCCATTATCGAGGTGTTTGCCGAAGACAAAACCGCACTGCTCTACAATATCACCCGGACCTTGACCGACCTCGGCCTCTCCACCCACAAGGCCCAAATCACCACCCAGGGCGACCAGGTGGTTGACGTCTTCTATGTTCAAGACAACGAGGGCAACAAGGTTACAGATAAAGCGTATCTGGATGAAATCAAACTCGCCCTCACCCATGCCGCATGCGAGTCCCCATGAGAGCAAAACGGGAAGTCATGAATTTTAAACAAAATCATCCAACCTAAAAAAAAAATATGCCAATTTTGTTAAATAATGGTAAAAAGCCTTGGTTATTTAGTCGTTCATACAAGAGACAGTAAGATCAAGATATAATCTGGCAATTAACGCCACCCACTAACCTTTTTGAAGGAGAAGGAACATGACAAGAGACGATATTCTCAAAATTGTTGAAGAGCAAAAAATCAATTTCTTCCGCATGCAATTCGTTGACATCAACGGTTTTCAGAAAAACATAGCCATCCCCCGCAGCCAGCTGGAAAAAGCCCTTGACGGCGGCATGATGTTTGACGGTTCTTCCATTGACGGTTTTGCCCGCATCAACGAGTCAGACATGTTCCTGAAACCTGACTTCAACACCTTTGTTGTCCTGCCTTGGCGCAACAAAAACGGTATCGCGGCAGCCCGTCTCATCTGCGATGTTCATCTTCCTGACGGCACCCCATACGTCGGCTGTCCACGTATCGCCTTGAAAAAGAGCCTCAAAGCCGCAGCTGACATGGGTTACACCATGAACATCGGTACAGAAGCGGAGTTCTTCCTCTTTGAAAAAGATGATGACGGCAACTCCACCACCTACACCAACGACAACGCCGGCTATTTTGCCCTTGACCCGGAAGACCGCGGCTCAGACTGTCGTCGTGAAATCATTGAGACCCTGGAAGAGATGGGGTTTGAGATTGAGGCATCTCACCATGAAGTGGCCGAAGGTCAGCATGAAATCAACTTCAAGTTCTCTGATGCCCTCACCGCCTGTGACAACACCGTAACCTTCAAGTGGGTTGTCAAGGCCATTGCCATGAAATATGGCTACCATGCGACCTTTATGCCTAAGCCGATTTTCGGCATTAATGGTTCCGGCATGCACACCAACCAGTCCCTGTTCAACCAGGACGGTTCCAACGCCTTTGTCGACACCTCTGATGCTCGAGGCCTCAGCAAGACAGCCTACCAATACATCGCCGGTGTCATCAAAAACGCCCGCGGTTTCGCCGCCATAACCAACCCCTTGGTCAACTCCTACAAGCGCCTCGTACCCGGTTACGAAGCTCCTGTATACGTGGCCTGGTCCGGCTCTAACCGCTCAGCCCTGGTTCGCATTCCAGCAACCCGCGGCCTCGGAACCCGGGTAGAAATCCGTTGTCCGGATCCAGCTTGCAACCCTTATCTTGCGGTTGCCATGATGCTGAATTCCGGCCTTGACGGCATCAAGAACAATCTGGACGTTCCTGATCCTGTGAACAAAGACATCTTCGCTATGACTCAGGCCGAGAAAGACGAAGTCGGCATCGCCTCCATGCCAGGCAGCCTGCGTGAAGCCCTTGACGTCATGATCGAGAACCCCATCGCCAAAGAGACCCTTGGCGAGCACATCTTTGACAAATATGTCGAAGGCAAAAATGCCGAGTGGGATGCCTTCCGCATCGCTGTAACCGACTGGGAACTTGATATGTACCTTGATCTCTACTAAGAGATTACACGTAACCTGCTGACCTTAAAAAAAAAGCTCAGAGCCCCGGCTCTGGGCTTTTTTTATTTCAACCACCCGACTTCAGCCACTGCAACCCTTAAACACAGCGACACCATGTTACAGAACAGCTTCCTGCACATCTCAGGCATTGGCCAAAAGACCGAAGAAAAGATATGGGAATCAGGGATCCGAACCTGGCAGGACTTCCCTCCGTCCTATCCGACCAGCCTCTCGCCAGTTACCCTGAGACGCATCCGGGACGGTCTCAACAATCATCCCGCGGGGATACTTGACTCCCCGGACTACCTGTACACGCAACTTCCGTCAAGCCAGCACTGGCGGCTTTTCCAGCAGTTTCGAGACAAAACCGCCTATATTGATATCGAAACAACAGGAACCCATTACGATTGTCAAATTACCACCATTGCCCTGTATGACGGCAGACAGATCTTGACCTTCAGCCACGGGAACAACCTTCACACCTTCCCGGAAGCACTTTCAAAATATGACATTATTGTAACATATAACGGCAAATGCTTTGACGTTCCCATCATAGAACAGTTTTTCAATATCAATGTGGATCAGGCCCACATCGATCTCCGGCCTGTTCTGGCACAGATTGGCATCAAAGGGGGACTCAAGGGGTGTGAGAAGCAACTGGGAATTGACCGACATGAGTTGTCAGGCGTGGATGGCTATGGTGCTGTTCTGCTGTGGCGAGAATATCAACGGTTCAAGAACAACGATGTCCTTGAGACGCTTTTGGCCTACAATATTGCTGATGCGGTGAATCTTGAGCCGCTGCTCATCCATGCGTACAACCGCCATCTGCGAGACACCCCGTTCCACCACGAGCAGCAGATCCCCCCCGCCTGTCCGCCCCAAAGCCCCTGCACTCCGCATCCACATGTTGTGGCACGAATCAAAAAACTGCTCCGCGACAGGCGCTGACACCCGCCTTGCGCGAGAATACACACCTCAGAGATACACCCAAACAGAACCGCTTTTATCCTTCAACTTCTTCTCCCACCGAAAGTTGAAAATCACGCCTTCCTGCTTCAGCACAACCAGCTTCGCCTCCACCACATCAGGCAAAACCGGGACTCCGCCCGGGGAATGCAGTCCTTTTCCCGTGATGATCTGTATTGTTTTCAGACCTCGCTGGATACAGGTATGCACGAATGACATTGTTTTCTGTTCAGCGGAAAGCGCAGTTTCCCCATGCAGATCAAGTACGGCCTGAACCGGCGGGTACCCCTTTATCCCCTGAGGTTTCCCCTTCTCCACCAGGACCTTTTTTTCCTGAAGATGGCGCACCACGCCCGCATCAAGATCAGCATCATTGATCAAATCAGCAAAGCTCGTCTCTTCCGGGGTAAAGGGGTTATTCGTCGTAAGCCTGAACACCCCGGTTCGACCCATTTTTTCTTTAAAATATTTTTTTCTTGCCATATCAGGAGGGTAACGGTTGACGATTCATTTCATTTATCCTTATATATTATGTGTACTAAAAGAAAACAACTATTCAGCCCAGTCGCCATGGTGAACCATCCCGACTGGACCACAACGTATCTTTTAAACACAGCCCAAGGGATCCCCATGCCATCCACAGACCAACGTCAGACTACCCGTGTCGAGTCTCTCAACCTCTCCTACTTCTGTATCGATGAGGAAGAAAACATCATCGCCCAGGGCATGGGACGCACGTTGAACATTTCCACCGCCGGCATCCTCCTGGAGACCAGTGAACCGGTCCCTGAAGGAAAAACAGTGGATATGGAAATCGCCATGCAGGACAATATCATAAGCGTCAGCGGCACCGTGGTTCACAGTACCGAAGAAAAAGACAACCTATACCATACCGGCATCCACTTCACCAAACTCTCTGATGAGGACAAGGAAACCCTGAGCAAATTCATATAAAAAACGCTCCGTTGCTCAACAAAACCTCCGCCGCTGGTTTCAAGGCACACCGCATCCCCTGAACGGCCAAGGACCAGCCTATCCTAAAACCCACCAAGCAATAACCGGCATTCCAATTCTGTCATAGCCGTTTCTGTTACCAACACCTTGTTGGTATGAAAAACAGTTCATCTGTCTCACAGACAGAGACTCACCCGCGTACGGTTCCCCACGATCCGCCGTGCAAACCCGCCCTGGCAACCTGCCTATGAAAAAACACATTGGCACCGTCATCCTTCTCTGGCTCCTTGCCATCTGCACCTCTTTTGTCTGGGGGGCCTATACAAATTCCATCCAGTCCAAGGATCAGGCCGTACAAACTGGTCGGGCCTTTTTCAAACTCATTTCTGTGAGCCGGTATTGGAATGCGGCCCATGGCGGCGTGTATGTCCCCATCACCCCGGAAACCACCCCGAACCCATTCCTCCCGGCCGGCAAACAGGTCCTGACCTGCGCCAACAACA
>JBFFNY010000103.1:0-6291 GCA_041562955.1 Desulfurivibrionaceae bacterium
ACAAGCACCATGGAGACCTGGGCTGGCGATAAGGCGTTCGCAACAAATTTTGCAGGATCGGGAGACCAGGGGACAATATCAATTTTTTCCCCCTGAAGTTCCTGCACAACGTTCTGCACCCTGGAACCTTTCATGCCGACACAGGCTCCAACAGGATCAACATCTGACTCATTGGAAACAACAGCAATTTTGGCACGGGCGCCAGGCTCACGCACAGCCTGAACGATCTGGACAATACCGTCACTGATTTCAGAAACTTCCATGGCAAAGAGCTTGATCAAAAAATCATTGGAAATTCGTGACAAAATCAACTGATGATCACGGGCATTTTCACGCACTTCTTTGAGAATGGCACGGACACGATCTCCCTGACGGTATGACCGGCGCGGCATCATTTCACTTTTCGGCAACAAGGCGTCTGTACGGCCTAAATTAACCACCATATTTCCGCGATCAAAGCGCTGAACAATACCGTTTACAATCTCACCTTCACGTTCTTTATACATATTGAAGATGACATCACGTTCAGCATCCTTCATTTTTTGAATGATCACCTGCTTGGCTGACTGGGCAGCCACACGGCCAAGATCGGCGACGTCATCCATCTTTGACCCGAGCTCATCACCGAGTTCGACATCAGGGTCGAGAGACTTGGCCTCTGCAAGCGAAACCTCTGTCTGTTCGTCCAGAACCTCTTCCACAACCATGCGGAATTGAAAGAGTTCGATCTCACCTAATTCTTCGTTAAAGCGAACGTCAAGATCACGACGAATACCGAATTTCTTATGTGCTGCGGTCAAAACAGCTGACTCAAGCGCTTCCACAAGGATCTCTCGATCAAAACCCTTATCACGACTAACCTGGTCTATGATTTTTTTAAGATCTGTCAGCATCTATTATCCCTTTACCCCTACACATGGCAGGAGCCTCAAGTTTAGTTTCTTCATTTACCTGATTTGCCAAAATCAATAATGAGTTTGGCCTTCTTCACGTTCGTATAATGAAATGTTATTTCTTTATTATCACTCATCAGAGTTATATCTTCGTCATCTACTTTCGTTATGGTTCCTGATGTTGACAGAATCCCATCTCCATCTTCCAGGGTAACCGCAATTTTTTTATTTATATTTCGTTCAAAATCCCGTGGTGAAACCAGTGGGCGATCCAGGCCAGGGGATGAAACTTCAAGATGATATTTCTGAGTGATAAAATCTTCTACATCTAAAAGATAACTCACCTCTTTGCTGACGCTCTTACAATGCTCAATGGTTACACCATCTTCAGCATAAATAATAATGCGTATCACCCAACCATGCTGTTCCTTACGATACTGCACCTCAACCAATTCCAGCTGCAGTTCTGCAACAATCGGCTCTACGAGTGCGGTAAGTTGTTCAACAATGGTTAAAGCCATAAAATCCGTCAATGAGGTTCAGTATTGCCAACCGCCGAAAATATAAAAACAGTTGGAGTTACAGAGATATATGCCCTGATTGCAGATGAAGTCACATCGCGTTTTGGCAATAAAAAAAGCGGGCAAAGCCCACTTAAACAAATGCATCTCAAAATAAGATCTTATCCCGAGCAACGCTCAAAAACAAGACTCAAAAAGAAGAAAACAACCTTCTTTCAATGATTCCAAACACAAATCATTGACCCTCTTTAATATATTATGCCCAATCTTGTCAACATCCCTTTTCAACAGTGGACCAAACAGTCATTAAAAAAAAGCCCTCGATCTTGCGATCAAGGGCTTTGGGCAATCGTATAAAAACATGGAAGGTTACATAACCACCTGAACCGCTTTTTGGGTTATGGCCATGAGTGTATCCGGAGCAACACCCATATAAACGATGAGAGCCATCAGTACCAGACCCATGGCCCACATTGAGCCTCGCACCTCAACATCAGGTCGATCACCCGGGTCAGAGGTAAAGGCGACCCGAACCACGGAGAGGTAATAATAAATGGCAATCGCGGTGTTTATTGCCGCAAGAATCACAAGCACAAGATGACCCGCCTTTAATGCCCCGACAAGAAGCATAAACTTCCCGGCAAAACCGACAAAGGGTGGAATGCCAGCCATGGCAAACATGGCAACCAGCAAGACCGAGGCCAAAAACGGCGCTCTCTTATACAGCCCTTTCAAATCATCACGACTGACATTCTCACCCTTCTGAGAAACCGCGCAGATAACCAGAAAGCAGGCCAGGTTCATCAGCAGATAACCGATAATATAATACATGGCCCGGGCAAAGCCGAGTTCGTCCAGGGTCACCATACCGACAAGAATAAAACCGGCGTGGGCAATACCGGAGAAACCAAGCATCCGTTTAATATCCGTCTGGACCAGCGCGGAAAGATTCCCATAAAACATGGAGGCAACGGCGGCAATCGTGAACATCAGAATGAGCCAGTCTGCCCCGTTTGGATTGGCCAAAAGTACCAATTTAACCATCATGGCGACAGCACCGACTTTTGGAACCGTGGCGATAAAAGCGGTGGTTGCGTTTGCTGCACCCTCATACACATCCGGTACCCAGAAATGAAAGGGAAAGATAGCAAGTTTATAAAAGAAACCAAGGAGGATGAGCAATACAGACAGGTATGAAATTGGATTGTCTGACATGGAACTTATCGCTGTAACAACTTCAGGCAGACTGGTCGTGCCTGTCAACCCGTACACATAGGACATGCCAAAGAGCATGGCGCCTGTAGAAAGTACACCGAACATGATGTACTTGATCGCGGCTTCCATCTGCTTAATCTCGCCGGTTGAATCATCCCGCATGGGGACCATGAGATACAGGGCGTAGGATGACAACTCAAGGGAAATGAATAAAGTAATGAGTTCGTTGGCGGAAACCAGGAAAACCAGGCCCAGACAGGACAGCGTCATAAACAGGTAATACTCTGCCTTGACCTTGACATTAATCCCTTTCATATCACTGGTCAGAATGACCACGGCAACAAGTCCGAGACTTATGATGATTTTGAAAAACTGGGAGAAATAATCAACCTTGTAGGCTGTATAAAATAATGTCCCCTGCTTATCTATCGACATATAGCAGAGCACCGCCATACCAAGACCGATGGCAATAGTAACATTTTTGGCGAGGGCGCCTTTTTCATCACCCAAGGTAATGAAGAACAAAATCAACGATCCGCCAAGGAGGAACAATTCTGGTAAGAACAACATATTAATTCCCTAGTTCTAGTTAAAACCCTAAAGAGATAATCTCGTATCGACTAAAGACTGTTTCAATTAATGTAAAGCCAGTGCTGCAACAGTTTGAATGCTATGATACTGATCGAGTAAATTCTTCACCGATACATGCATAACATTCATGAATGGTTCCGGCGCAAGCCCGATCCAAAAAACAAATATCAAGAGCGGCAGCAACGTAACCGTCTCTCGGAAGTTCAGGTCGTTGATGTCATCGCGGCCTTTCCCTTTGAACAACACATACTGGAGCAACCGCAGCATATACGCCGCGGCAAGGACAGCACCGATGATGGACACACCGGCTGCGATCTTATTGAATTCAAAACCGCCGACCAGAATCAAAAACTCACCAATAAATGAGTTTGTCCCCGGAAAGCCGAGAGACGATAAGGAAAATATGGTCAGAAAGGTTACAAAAATCGGCAAACTATAGGCGAGTCCACAGTGATCTTTGATCTCACGACTATGGGTACGCTCGTAGATCATTCCGATCATGAGAAAGAGTGCCCCGGTCGTGATACCATGATTGACCATCTGAATGATTGCACCCTCAACACCTGACTTGTTGAAGCAGAATATACCAAGTGTCACAAAACCCATATGACCGACCGATGAATAGGCAATCAGCTTCTTCATATCAGATTGGGCCAGGGCCGTAAAACCACCATAGAGGATACCGGCAACAGACAACCAGAGGACATAGGTGCCGAGTGCATGGGTGGCAAGGGGTGTTATGGGCAGACAGAAGCGCAGGAACCCGTAGGTGCCCATCTTCAAGAGTACAGAGGCCAGGATTACGGAACCCGCGCCAGGTGCTTCAACGTGGGCAGCAGGAAGCCATGTATGGAACGGAAACATGGGAACCTTGATGGCAAAGGCCAGAAAGAACGCCAGGAACACCCAGATCTGAAAACTCATCGAGTAGGGCTGGTTCATCATATCCGGGATATAAAAGCTATGGCCATTTTGGAAATACAGGGCAATGATGGCCACAAGGAGCATCACGGAGCCAGCTAATGTGTAGAGGAAAAACTTGATGGAGGCATACTTCTTCCGAGGCCCGCCCCAGATACCAATGAGAAGATACATCGGCATGAGCATCATTTCCCACAGCACATAAAAGAGGACAAAGTCAAGGGCACAGAACACCCCAAGCATGGCGGTTTCCATGACCAGCAGACAGATCATGAATTCCTTGATGCGCTTGGAGATATAGGTCCAGGAACCGAGAACACAAAGCGGCATGATAAAGGTCGTCAACATGACCAACAGAAGACTGATCCCGTCAATCCCCACGGCATAGTCAATGTTAAGAGACTTGACCCAGGTGGTTCTTTGATAAAATTGCAGCGCCGCAGTGGATGAATCAAAACAGGCCCACAGCTTTAATGATAATAATGCATTGCCAAGGGTAACCACTAAGGCCCAGCGTCTTTGATTTTCTTCGCCCGGCACAATGAACATAATTCCTGCGCCAATTAAAGGTATGAAGATCAGCCAGGTCAGTAAATGCCCGCTATATTCTATGAATTCCATTCCTTACTACCCCTTATCTATGAACGTCTCTTGTGACCGAAGCAATACAGTCCGAAACCTTCATTCTCAATTTCACTTATAAAAATTAGGCAAAGACATAGGCGATAATAGCGATAGCCATCGCTGTTGCCGCAAAATAAATATTGTTCTGAATCTGGCCGGATTGCAGCTTCCGGACCTGCCCGCCAAGACCGCGAACGGAACGGGCAACCCCGTCAACAACGCCATCAATGCCATTCCAGTCAAACCAGGACCAGAACTTGGAAATGGTCATGAGTGGATAGATACCGCAATAGGTCCAGATCATACCGACACCATTATCAATGGTCTGCAGCACCTTCTCATCAAACCAGAGGAACAGTCTGCCGCCCATGCGATAGATCCAGTCCAGGTCAATGGAGATCTTGGCTTCAGGTGTCAGTTTCGACAGGAGAAGGAAGAATCCAAGTGCAGTGAAACAGAGAATCTGCAGGGTCTCAGCCAGATGATATGCGGTATACGGGTGATAGTCAGCCCATTGATACGGCAGCATGTCATACATGAAGGGCAGGTAGGAACCGATAATAAAGCAAAGGAACGAAGCCACACCCATGGCCAGAAGCATATTGAGTGGTGGATCGGCAGCCTTCTCCCAGGTCTCAGCGGAACAGTTGTTCTTGCCGAACCATATATAGTACGGAACCTTAAGACCTGTATGCAGGAAGGTACCGGCTGAGGCCAGGGTAAGCAGAAAGCTTGCCCACATGATATGTGAGTTGGCCGCTGCTGCGACAATCATCGACTTTGACACAAAACCGGAAAAGAGCGGCCAGGCCGAGATGGAAAGACCACCTATCATGGTAAAGATGAAGGTCAGCGGCATCTTCTTATACAGCCCGCCAAGTTCAGTAAACTTGGATTGACCCGTCATGTACAGGACAGAACCGGTTCCCATAAAGAGCAGTCCTTTATAGAGAATATGGGCAAAGGCATGGGCGCAGGTACCGTTGATGGCGAGCGCTGTACCGATACCGACACCGGTCACCATATACCCGACCTGGGAAATAATATGCCAGGCCAGCAGTCGGCGGCAGTCGTTTTCAAGCACCGCATACACAACACCATAAAGGGCCATACAGACACCCATGGGGATGAGAATGTCAAATCCAGCCAGGGAACGAGCCATGGCATAAATGGCTGTTTTAGTGGTGAAGGCGCACATAAAGACTGAGCCCGTAACCGTGGCCTCAGCATAGGCATCAGGCAGCCATGAGTGAAACGGCGGAACCGCTGCATTCAGGATGAGACCGATACCGATAAGGTAGATGTACAGGGTCGGATGATCGACATCCAGCTGCCCAAAGGAGTAATCGCCACCGGTTGCCTGATAGCGCAGAACAAAACCGGCCAGGAGGAAGAGACCGCCCGCGGTATGCACGAGGAGGTACCGATAGCCTATGGACTTCGATTGCTCCCGTTTTCTGAACCAGATCAGAAAAACAGAGGAGAAGGCCATCAGTTCCCAGAACAGGAAGAGTACAATGTAGTCA
>JBFFNY010000104.1:0-6290 GCA_041562955.1 Desulfurivibrionaceae bacterium
CGGGTCTGTGTGATTTCCACCATCGCCTCGCCATGCTTGAGATTGCTGTGGCCCCTTATCCTGCGTTTTCTGTCTCCCCTCTGGAATCCTTCCGCGAGGGGTTTTCCTATACCGTCGATACCCTGCGCCAGTTGTCCATGGAGTCCAAGGGGGAAGAGGATCTCTTTTTCCTGATGGGGTTTGATGCCTTTGTGGAAATGGGGTTGTGGAAGGATTATTTACGCATACCTGAATATGCCACCATTGCCGTGTGCCAGCGCGACGGCGATGATATTGGTGCGGTGGCAACCCGGTTATTCGGGGCTGGGGCGTCCTGTGTGCAACCGTTGGATATCCCTGAACGGAAGGTGTCGTCTTCTGCGGTGCGCAAGATGCTGGCGGAGTGTCGCGGGCCGCACCAGCCATTCCTGCCCCCCGGGGTTTGGGACTATATCGAGGAACATGATTTGTTCAGGGGGTGATGTTGTCCTGCAGTGGTCAACGGCCCATGGTGTCGCTGGTGACAATGGCGTAGGCCGAGTGTTTATGGATGGACTCGAAAGATTCAACCCCGACGGAAAACCAGGTGATGCTGGGGTGGGCACTGGCTAACCCCGCGACTTTTCGCACCGCATCTTCAACGAACATGGGGTTCTCGTACGCCTTCTCGGTGACGTATTTTTCATCCGGCCGTTTGAGCAGGGAAAAGAGTTCGCAGGATGCACCCTGTTCCACCATGATAATCAACTCTTCAAGCCAGATAAATTCTGAAAATTTTACATCCAGACGTATTTCTGCCCGTTGATTATGGGCCCCATATTTACTGATTTCCTTGGAGCAGGGGCAGAGCGTTGTGGTGGGTACCCACATGGACATGATGAGGTCGCCGTCATTTTCAGAGGTTCCCGTAAAAGAGCAGGTGTACTCCATGAGCCCCGCGGTCTTCGTGACCGGGGCCTTTTTTTCGATAAAGTACGGAAAGGTCATGGTGAGTTTTGCCGAATCCGCCATGAGTTCTGATTTCAGTTCCTTGAGCAGGGCGGGGAACGTCGGGGGTGAGATGTCGTTCCCGTATTTGCCAAGCAGCCCGAGTAAAATTGAGACGCAGTCCTCGCAGAACCGTTTCGGAGTATTAACCTGCAGGGTGATTGAGGCAACCGTGTCCTGGAGCGTCCCCCCCTTTTCCCTGATTTTTACAGGAAACCTGATGTCTTTTATGCCCACATTTTTTAAATCCATAGTGGGTCTTTTTACACGTTTTTCAACTTTGGTGCGACTCTTTTATGGACGTGCAGGATGGCGTGGTGCGAGTGGTGGCGAGATTAAATAATCTGGAGTGAAAAGCGGGTTTGAGAAGGGCTGATATTTATGGTAGAGTGAAGCCCCTGTGGGATGATTTAACGTAAAGGTGCGAGGATGAGTGTTGGATATGTTGAACAGGAGCAGGTTCGCGTTGATAAATGGCTCTGGGCCGCCCGTTTCTTTAAGACACGCTCGCTGGCGGCCAAGGCCGTTTCTGGTGGTAAGGTGCATCTGAATCATGGTCGTGTGAAAGCGGCAAAAGGCGTAAAAATCGGTGATTGTCTTACGATTACCCGTCAGCATGTTGAGTGCGTGATTGATGTGGTGGCCCTCGCGGAAAAACGCGGCCCTGCGGATTTTGCCCAGACCCTTTATGTGGAACGGCCTGAATCCATTACAAACCGAGAACAGACCCGGGAGAGTCGGAAGTATGCCCATGCCAGTCATCTGCATACGCCTCCTCAACGGCCATCAAAGAAAGATCGGCGTCTTATCCGGGAATTTACAAGAAAATAATTAAGGACTGAAACAATGAAGAAAGCAGAAAGAGCATTAATTAGCCTCACCGATAAATCTGGGATTGAAGGGTTTGCCCGTGAGCTTGAAGGGCTGGGGATTGAGATTTTGTCAACAGGTGGTACCGCGGCAAAAATGCGTGCTGAGGGGATTGCGGTCAAAGATGTCTCTGAATTCACCGGTTTTCCTGAAATGCTTGACGGCCGTGTCAAGACCCTGCACCCGAAAGTGCATGGGGGTATTCTGGCCCAGAAGTCGAATGCGGATCATGTCGCGCAGATGAAAGAACATGGATTGCAACCTATTGATATTGTGGCGGTCAATCTCTATGCCTTTGAGAAGACGGTTGCTGATTCAAGTTGTACCCTTGCCAATGCCATTGAGAATATTGATATCGGCGGGCCGACCATGCTGCGGGCTGCGGCCAAGAATTATCAGGATGTCACCGTTATCGTTGATCCTGCGGATTACCCCACCGTGATCAGTGAAATTAAAGCCACGGGCAACACAACCTTGAAGACCCGGTTCAAGCTGGCCCGGAAGGTGTTTGCCCTGACTTCAGCCTACGATACCGCCATCATCAAGTGGCTTGAGAAGGTTGATGCGGACACGCATCCTGAGTTGGCGTAATTGCACGATAGGCGTTAAGGGTGAGGCGTGAGGGGGTGTTAATACACCTTAACGTCTTACCCCCTAACTCCTCACCCTTCGTAAAGAGGCGTAGACCATGAAAATGGCTGTTTTACTTTCAGGCAGTGGGCGTACCCTGGATAATTTCCATGAGCGTATTATTGCCGGAACCATGCAGGGTTCCATTGAAGTTGTTATTTCCAATGTTGAAGGGGTGCTTGGTCTTGAAAAAGCGGTTCAGTACGGCTATCCCGCCTTTCATTGCGCAACCAATGCGGAGATCAATACGGTGCTTGCGCAGTATGATGTGGATCTCATTCTCCTTGCGGGCTATTTGAAACTGTATACGCCGCCTGAAGCCTTAAAAAAGGCGGTCCTCAATATTCATCCCTCCCTCATCCCGGCCTTTTGCGGGGCTGGCTTTTATGGCATGCATGTCCATCGGGCGGTGAAAAAGCGTGGTGTCACCATTACGGGGTGCACGGTGCATTTTGCCAATGAAAAGTATGACGAAGGGCCGATTGTGGTGCAGAGGGTCGTGGCGGTGGGGGACGATGATACTCCCCATATTATTGCGGACAAGGTCTTTGCTGAGGAATGCAATGCCTTCCCCGAAGCGATCAATCGCGTGCATGATCTTGGTATTGATTATTTCTGGGACCGAATCACAAGGGGGAATGCGTAATGGAAATAAAGCGCACCATCCTCATGGATGCCGTGGATATTGACCGTTCCTTGAATCGTATTGCCCTGCAGATTATGGAAATGAACCGCGGGGTGGATAAGCTCGCCCTGGTGGGTATCCACACGGGGGGGGTCTTTCTTGCGAATCGTCTGCAGACGATTATTCGTCAGCAGGAGCAACGGGAGGTTCCGGTGGGGTATCTGGATATTACCCTCTATCGTGATGACTGGACGCAGATTGCCCAGCTCCCCATTGTCAAAACCACAGATATTCCCTTTGCCGTAGAAGGCTGGACTATTATCTTAATTGATGATGTACTGTATTCAGGCCGGACGATTCGTGCGGCGCTCGATGCGATCATGGACATCGGTCGGCCGCGCTCCATTGAACTGGCGGTGTTGATTAACCGGAAATGCGGGCGTGAACTCCCCATCCAGGCGAATTACGGTGGGATGGATGTTATGGAATCCCGGAATGAGCATGTACATGTTTTACTGAAAGAAAAGTACGGCTGTGATGAGGTGATTCTCGAATCCCATGAGTGAGAATGGTTGAGTTTTATGGATACATTGTACTGGTGGGTCTTTTGTCTGTGAAAAAAGAGGCAACATCCCACCATGACGCTGCATGCCCTTTGTTTTAATGGAGAAGGCTGATATGGCAGGAAGTACAAAGGCAAATTTTCTTGCACGGATCAAAGAAAAGGGCGGAGAGTATGCCCACTATCATTTCACACCGGACCAGGATGGAATTTTAAAGACCTTTTTTGATCTCGTTCACGAGTATGACTCCCTGGATGATTATTATAAGATTTGCGTGCTGACCTTAAAGCAATCCATGGATGTGGAGTGTCGGTTATATCTCCTTGATCAGCATGGTGAGTTGAAACTGGTGCAGGCCAGTGATCTTGACAACTCTTTTCCGCTCGCGGCCCCCAGTCATATCCAGGTCCGGCCTGAGATGTATGAGGGCCATGGTTCCTTGTTTTTTCCGGTGTATTTTGGTCCCTTCTACACGAAAGAACAGCCGCCGGCCGGTGTGCTGCAGGTGACACCTGGGCAACCTCTCTCTGAACAAGAGCAGTTTTTTGTTTCCATCTACGCAAGTCGTATAGGCATTACTTTAAATGACAAGGTTTCCGCCTGTCAGAATATTCAGCATATCAAGTTTGTCCAGGGGCTGGTGACGGATATGGAACATAATGTCATCATTCCCAATATGTACTTTAAACATCTCTTTAACAAGTTTAAACGGAAGATCGAGGAGATAGATGAATTGCAGCAGTCCATCCTGGCTCTCCAGCAGTCCATGGGGATTGCGGAGAATCAAGCCTGCAAGATAATCATCGACAAGGTTGCAACGCTGCATGACTCGCTGGTCTCCTATCATCAGGAGATGGAGAAGCACCATGCCAGTAGTTCTTTGTTCTTAGAATCACTGTTCCGGAAGGATCATTTCGAACGGGGCGAATTGGTGCTGCGGACGAAGAAATGTTTTGTTGAGCAGGAGATTATTGATCCTCAGCTTGAGCATTTTGCCCATCGCTTTAAAAATCAGGGGATTGAGGTGAAGCGGCCTGCTGATATGCGTGACGAAGAGATTCCCCTCAAGGTTGACATTGGACTGCTGGCCCAGGTGTATGCAAATCTCTTTTCTAACGCCTTGAAATATGCCAGCCTTGACCGTGTGGCCGGAGTGAACAGTAAATTTGTGGCCTATGGTCGGGAGTATATTGAGAATTGTTTTGGTGAAGGTGTCGGCGGTGTCAAATTTAATGTCTTTTCAACCGGCCCCCATCTATCTCCTGCCGATGCGCCGTTTGTCTTTGATGAAGGGTTTCGTTGTGACAATGCCGAGATGCAGACCGGTAAAGGCCACGGGTTGGCGTTTATTCGCCAGGTGATTGAGATTCACGGCGGGCGCGTGAGTTATGAACCGGTGGCCGGGGGCAATAATTTCTGTTTTTACCTCCCGTTATCTGATGATGAAACGTGATGTTCTGCGCGTGAGTAGAGTTGAAGAATTGCATAACCCTTTAAATTCGCAATGTTTTTAAGGGTTTTTTTTATTGTTGTTGTGTTTGTAAGAGTGTTCTGAGCTTGTGGACCTGTAAAGATCGCGCGCGTGGGCATTAACCTGAAACCTGAACCCTGAACTTGTCGTTATTTATGAAACTTACCCAAGATATTCTCCCTGAACTCCTCGCCCCTGCCGGTTCCATTGAAGTTTTTGAGGCCGCGGTGGAGGCCGGTGCCGATGCCATATACATTGGCGCTCCCAATTTTAACGCCCGGAATCTGGCCCGCCATTTTTCGGTGGCTGAAGTGGCCGCCATGATTGATTTTGGCCATTCCAACGGCGTGAAGGTGTACCTTGCCGCCAATAGTCTGGTGCGTCAGGATGAACTGGCGCCGTTATGTGATATGCTTGCCATGTGTGACGCGCTTAAGCCCGATGCCCTCATTATCCAGGATTTGGGTATGTACCAGATTGCCCGGGAACATTTTCCGGATCTGGAACTGCACGCCTCAACCCTCATGCTGGCCCATAATCATTATGGGGTCAGGCAGCTGGCAAAGATGGGTTTTCCCCGCGTGGTGCTGGCGCGGGAAATGACCTTGCCTGAGATCAGTCGCTCTTGCAGGGAAGGGGTGGAAATCGAGGTGTTTGTCCATGGTGCCTTATGTTTTTCCTATTCTGGACTCTGTTTATTATCAAGTTATCTTGGCGGCCGCTCCGGGCTACGCGGGCGTTGTGTGCAGCCCTGCCGCCGTTTGTACAGCTCGGCTGATGTCTCAGCACCCGCCCGGAGCAAAAAAGAAAAGGGGTATGACTTTTCCATGAACGACCTCTCCGGGATCGAAATGGTGCCGGATCTTGTGGGTGCAGGGGTGTCGTCCTTGAAGATTGAAGGACGCATGCGTTCCATTCATTATGTGGCATCAGTGGTGAAGGCCTATCGTCTGGCCCTGGATCATCTGGATGATTTTGAAACGGTTCTGCCGGAGTGTAAAGCGCTTATTGCCCAGTCCATGGGGCGTACGCCCACAGGAGGTTATTTTGCCGGTGCAAATCCTGAGGATGCCCTGGCTCCCAAACAAACGGGGAATATAGGGACATTGCTTGGCCGGGTTGGCAATCATGACGGGGGGTGGGGTGAGGTCAAGCTCAAAGAGGA
>JBFFNY010000105.1:0-6255 GCA_041562955.1 Desulfurivibrionaceae bacterium
GCGCACGGCAAGCTCGGTGTACTTTTCATCGATGACGCAGGAAACCTTGATTTCAGAGGTGGAAATAAGAGAAATGTTAATCCCTTCCTTGGCAAGAACCTGAAACATGGTTGAGGCAATGGCCGAATGATTCCGCATACCGACACCGACAATGGAAATCTTGGCAATATCGGGGTCACCAACAAAGCTTTCCGCACCGATATCAGCACAAACTTTTTCAACAATTCCCATGGCCTGAGCATAATCGGTAAGGGGAACGGTAAACGTCACATCGGTAAGGCCGCCTTCACGGGTGTTTTGAATAATGACATCCACAACGATGTCGGCATCAGAGATCGGGGTGAAAATTTTTGAAGCGATGCCCGGGGTATCAGGCACTTTGGAGATGGTAATGCGGGCTTCATTCTTATTGTATGTGACACCTGATACGGGAAGTGATTCCATGAGTTCATCCTCTTCTACCACCCAGGTCCCTTCCGTTTCTGTGAACGAGGAGCGGACATGGATGGGTACTTTATATCTTTTAGCAAAACTGACGGAACGAATATCAAGAACTTTAGCGCCGAGGCTTGCCAGTTCAAGCATTTCATCATAACTGATTTTATCAATCTTTCGGGCAGTTTTACACATGTTCGGGTCTGTGGTGTACACGCCGTCCACATCCGTAAAAATTTCACAGGCATCTGCCTTTAACGCAGCTGCCAAGGCAACAGCCGTGGTATCTGAACCACCCCGACCGAGTGTTGTAATGTCCATCTCAGGCGTAACACCCTGAAATCCTGCAACAACTACAATCTTGCCTTCCTTATGGTATTTCTGGATCAGTTCTGTATCGATGGACTTGATCCGTGCCTTGGTGTGGGACGTGTCGGTGATGATCTTGACCTGGTCGCCGAGAAGGGAAATCGCATCCATGCCTGCAGCCTTGACCGCCATGGCAAAAAGTGAAATCGTTACCTGCTCACCAGTGGACAGCAGCATGTCCAATTCACGGGGGTCAGGTTTATCCTGCATGGCATGGGCAAGTTCAACAAATTTATTAGTCTCGCCGCTCATGGCAGACAACACCACAACCATACTGTTGCCTTGACGGGCTACGTTCATGACTCGCCGGGCAACCGCCTTTATTTTATCGGGGTTCCCCACTGAGGTTCCGCCAAATTTTTGTACAATAACAGCCATTTGATTAGTCTACTCCAGACAGTATTCTTTACCTGAGGTAAGTTAAAGGGTTAGGATTATCTATAATAAAAAAACAATTCAGTTGTATACCAAAAGATTCGGAAACAACCAAGTCTGCATCTTCGATATTTACTGAATAATGAATATTTTGTCATGTAGTGGTGTTGCGGGTGCAGTAGGCACTTTATATGGTATGTCCCTGTTTACCCTTGTCGTATCAACGAATTCCTGATATTTACCCTCTTTAAACGGGTTGTTTAATGAAACAGTTTATTGTAGAAAATAGTATAAAGTTTTGAGTACATAAGATTCATTATTAAAAGTTTCGGAACACCTTTTGAAAAAAGTACACCTTTTTACCTATGTTGGTATGGCATTTCTATTGGCTGTTATCGGCGTCCGATATCAAAATGCTCATCCTGTTCAGCCGGGTCAATACAGTGAACCTGTTGTCTTTAATATAATTAATGATGACGGTACATTTAATGATAATCTGCCTCAGAAAAATTTGCCGCTGAATGTCGAGCAGCAAACTGCAGATTTATCCTCCTTAACAGAACAGATAGCCCGCACTATCCGTGGTGAGTTGCAAGCCGGAGATTCCTTGGTCAAGGCTCTGACTCGTGCTCAAGTCTCGCCCACCATTCGTCAGCAGATCATTTCAAATTTATCCTCCTGCTTAGACTTTAGACGGTTACGACCTCATGATCATTTTATCATTGATTTAGATGTGAATGGTGAAATGATCCGTTGTACCTATGAGACAGATCCCCTGCATCGGTATACGGTCGTGAAGCGTGATGATATTTATGTCGCGTCTCAGGATGATATCCCCCTTGAAGTGAAAACGGTCAGTCTCACCGGATCTATTCATCAAGCCCTTTTCAGTTCATTTGCTGAACATAAGGTCTCGCCTCGACTTATTTATTCTTTTGCCGATATTTTTGCCTCACGTATCGATTTTAATACGGAATCAAAACCTGGAGACACCTTCACTATCGTTTTTGAAGAGTATAGCCAAAATTCGAAATTTGTTGGGTATGGAAATATTTTATATGCAAAATATGGCCAGCCTTCATTAAAAACAACCTACGAAGCTTTTTATTTTAAAGATAGTAAGGACCGATCCGGTCACTACACCAGAGATGGCCATGATATTGGTTCAGCCTTTATCCGGTCCCCTCTTCCCATGGGACGTTTAACCTCAAAATTTTCTTATCGAAGAAAACACCCTATTCTAGGTGTTGTCCGTCCTCATCTCGGCATTGATCTGGCTGCACCGACAGGTACCCCTGTTATGGCTGCTGCCGATGGTCAAGTCGTTTTCATGGGGGTTCGTGGAGGGTTCGGTAAGCAGATCATTCTCAAGCATGGCAATGGTTATAAAACCTACTATGGTCATTTTTCTCGCTTTAAGAAAGGATTGCGCAACGGGTCCCGGGTTCTGCAGAAAGAGGTGATTGGGTATGTAGGATCAACCGGTCGTGCAACGGGTCCCCATTTAGATTACCGTGTGGCGCAAAATGGCACGTATACGAATCCATTTGGTATGCAATTTAAGCCAAAGTCGGTTCTTGCCGGGGATGATTTCCTGCATTTTACTCTGGGGAATACTAATCTGATGGCCATGCTTTCGACGACAAAAGAACGTGTTCTCTATGTTCGTACGTTTATCTTGACCCCTCAGGATTCGCTGACCTTTCTCTAGAACTCGTTGTTCCTCCAATCCACTTGTTTTCTTCTCTACAGGTAGCCGTGTTATGTCTTTTAATATTGTCCTGGTTGAACCTGAAATTCCGCCCAATACAGGTTCCATTGCCAGGTTATGCGGCGCAACCAACACGACATTACATCTTGTCCACCCTTTAGGATTCTCAACGTCTGATAAGCATCTGAGGCGGGCAGGACTTGACTATTGGCCGCAGGTTGACATAAGGTATTGGGATAATTTTGAAAAATTTCTCAAATCCCATGCCCATAGTCGTTTGTTTTTTTTCACGACCAAGGTGGATACGCCTTATTTTAAAGCGGAGTTCAGGTCGGGAGATTTTTTAGTGTTTGGAAAAGAAACCAAAGGCCTTCCTGCTGATATTATAGAACAATATCAGCAGCAATGTCTTACCTTACCCATGGTGAATGAGAATATTCGCAGCCTCAATTTAGCGATGACTGCCGGTATTGTCCTGTATGAAGCGATTCGCCAACAGTCTGGAGCTTGATTCTATGAGATTTTCTATGCAACGATGCGGCCTGGTTCTATGTTTTTTGCTGTTCGTTTCGACACAGGCCTTTGCCGCGGAGAGATATATTTCTGATGTCCTTATTGTCACATTGCGTGATTCTCCATCTGCGAATAGCAGTATCATCGGTCATCTCCGTTCCGGAGATTATATGACGGAGCTGGAGGAGCTGGAGAGTGGCTATATCCGTGTTCGACTTAATTCCGGTGTTGAGGGGTGGCTTCCCAAAAAATATACGGCGGTTGGACAATCAAAGGATAGTCTTATTGCTGAACTTCAGAAACGTATCCTGGCTCTTGAAGAAGATAATAAGATGCAGAAGATTAAAAATACGGATCTTGAGGGACAAGTCGGTTCGTTTCAGACCTCTATAGACACCTCTGCAAACAGAGAAGCGGTGTTGCAAGCGAAACTGGTCGATATGGAAAAAATTGCAGCTGACGCCCAGGATAAATACATAACCTTGCAGGATCAATCTAAAGGTGTTGAGGCAATATATGTGGAGCGGAATCAATTAATACAGGCCAATGAATCTTTGACGAAACAAGTGACAGGTTTAACCAATAATAACCGGGAACTTGATCAGACCAAAAATATTTTTTGGTTTTTGACCGGGTCAGGGGTTCTCCTCGTTGGTTGGCTGATCGGGCGTTCCGGAAGGAAGAACAGAAGAAGTTCTCTGAGCCTGTAAGGTTTCATGTTGCTCACCCCTTAATTGTCGCAACCCGTCTTTTATTTTTTGTCCGTATTGAAACATGGATGCAATATGTTGATGTTGCAATGTCTGCCGTCGTCCCATCCCATCCTGTCTTTCCTGTTTCACATGCCGTACCCCTTATTAAACTACTCCCTTGATTTCACCATAACAACTGCTTGTTCAAGGGGTGCTCTGTATCATCATTGTCTTCCTCCTGTTCCATGCAACTGACCCCCATGATGAGTCAGTGCAAAATAATCAACATATCAATATGTTGAAATATATTGATATGTTGATTATTTTGCCCCCTCAGCTCGCTTCACCTGTAATCTTTCATAAATAGGATCTATATTTTGCTTAATATCAATAGCCTGCTTAATGCTATTAATGGTTTTGTCTGGGGCCCGTTTACTGTTTTCATGCTTGTCGGTACCGGGATACTGACGACGTTCCTTATCCGTGGATTACAAATTCGTAAATTGTTCTATGGGTTTAAATTGTTATCCGGGAAATATGAAGATCCGGATAATAAAGGTGAAATCACCCCTTTTCAGGCGTTAACCGCTGCAATGTCAGCCACCATTGGTACAGGAAATATTGCTGGTGTAGGTACGGCTATAGCGCTCGGTGGACCCGGGGCCGTCTTTTGGATGTGGGTTACGGCTTTTTTCGGTATGGGATTAAAATATTCAGAATGCCTGCTCGCCCATAAATACCGCGTTATCCATTCTGACGGCACGGTCAGTGCCGGGCCGATGTATTATTTAGAACATGGCTTAGGGCAGAAATGGCTTGGTATTGCCTTTGCCTTTTTTGCCACCATAGCCTCCTTTGGTATCGGTAATATGGTTCAGGCTAATTCTGTTGCGGCACCGCTCTACACCTTTTTTAATATTCCTAAGCTGGTAACGGGTATTGTTATCGGGCTCCTTGTCTTTTCAGTTATTATCGGCGGCATTAAAAGAATCGGTCATTTCGCCGCCAAAATGGTACCTGCCATGGCTTTATTCTATGTCGTGGGTGCCTGTAGTGTTCTCTATATTAACCTTGGTGAAATCCCCGCAGCCTTGATGCTTATTTTCACCGATGCCTTTACCGGCACAGCTGCAACGGGTGGTTTTGCCGGAGCAGCTGTGGCCCAGGCCGTTCGTTTTGGTGTCGCCCGTGGTGTTTTTTCAAATGAAGCAGGGCTCGGCAGTGCCCCCATCGCCCATGGTGCCGCAAAGACAAAAGAACCGGTTCGCCAGGGTGTTATCTCAATGCTGGGTCCTTTTATCGACACGCTTGTGATCTGTACCATGACGGCCCTGGTTATTTTGACCAGCGGTGTATGGCAGTCCGGCCTTTCCGGTTCTGACTTAACCGCTGCAGCCTTTAATTCCGGGCTACCGGAGATAGGCGGCTACATCGTGACCATTGGTATTGTAATCTTTGCCTTTACCACCGCCGTAAGTTGGTCCTATTACGGGGATCGCTCAGTTGAATACCTCTGGGGACCAAAATTTATTTTACCCTATCGCGTTCTGTACTGTCTTTTGCTTCCAGTTGGTGCCGCTGTTAAGCTCAGTCTTGTCTGGACAATTTCTGATATATTCAACGCCTTAATGGCTTGGCCGAACCTGATTGGACTTCTCTGTCTTTCTGGGGTTGTGGTTCGCTCCACAAAGGAGTATTTTGCCGATCCAGAACGTATCAAAGCTTTGCATTAAGAGAACTTCATTTACATAAATATTAATTTCAGAGGATTATATAATGAAAAAGGTAGCAGTGTTAGCTGGAGACGGCATCGGCCCGGAAGTTATGCAGGAGGCAATCAAGGTTCTTGATGTCGCCGCCAAGAAATATGCATTTGAACTTGAATATACCCATGAAGATGTAGGTGGTTGCGCCATTGATAATCATGGTGAAGCGTTGCCGGCTCATACCCTGAAGACCTGTGAAAACAGCGATGCGATTCTCTTTGGTTCTGTTGGCGGCCCCAAGTGGGAGAGTCTGCCGCCTGCAGAGCAGCCGGAACGGGCCGCATTATTGCCTCTTCGCAAACATTTCGACCTTTTTTGTAACTTCAGACCGTCCAAGGTTTTCAAATCCCTGGTAGGTGCCTGCCCTCTTCGTGCTGATATCGTCAAAGACGGA
>JBFFNY010000106.1:0-6232 GCA_041562955.1 Desulfurivibrionaceae bacterium
AAGGAAACTCGCATACCAAGCATTACCGGCATGAAGCCAATTTGGAATAAAAGAAAATAAATTCCAAGTATCTCTTGTCCGTGAAGCCACTCCAAGGCTATACGGTCATAAAAAGCTGTAAACCAAATCAAGATTCCTATAAAAATAGAGGTGGTCGCCTCCAGTGGAGGTGGTGGATGATCTGAGGCTGAAACCCTAATATCGTGGTGTTTCTTTTTAGACAGGATTGCGGCATCAAACAAAAGCGTTAACCCGCTACCAAGGGCAAAACCGAGCATGATTGATGAGACAGCTTGCTCGTAAAAGATATAGAGCAAACTGGCACAGAGAAATCTGCCCCACTGAAGAATATTGGAATGCGTTGCAAAGGCTATTCGATATTGTTTAGCAGAGAGCAATGATTCCCCGACAACAGTCCAGCCAAGGAAACCTATAAAAGAAATCCCATAGATGAACTCCGCCCATCCGCCATTTTTGCCGAGCCAAATTAAAGCTGTAACCACTATAATGGTGAAGGCCGTAAAGAGCTTGAGTATAATTTTTCGGGTAAGGCAGGCTTTTCCAGTATTGGATTTATTAAAATAATATGAATGGCGGAGAATCCAGTTCCCCACGGATTCTCTTATAATATTCTGGAAGAGAGTTGCCAGAACAACATAAAGCGCAACCCGTCCATACTCCTCAGGACTGACATAGTGAGAAAGAATGCTGACGCCAACCACAGCGCCGATGGCACTGAGGGCATAACCTGAAAAATGAACAATGGCTTTTGACATAACTGGCTCTTAACGTCCTTTCCAGGCATGAAGATCTTTCCCGGTTAAGGTCTCAAGGAGACAGATGTCATCCAGCAATTCCTCTTGTATCGTTTGATAGGCAATGGGCGAGAGGGTCATTTTCTCCTCTTTACTACTCAGAGCCTGCAACAGGGCGCGAGCTGATTTCTCAACATATTTTAATGCGGGATTGTTCGATATAGCAATTTCCTGACGTAATTTCATGTGCCATTTCCCCAAAATTCCAGGAGGAGAAATGAGCATTTTTGAAAAAAAGTTGTTTGTATGACTTTTTCTTTCGTTAACAGGAGGAAAATCTTCCCGACCGTCGTCCTTAGCACCTGTAAATGTTAAAATTTCCCGATAAATACGCTGAGGGTTACGGATGAAGTCGTCAAAAAAAATAACCAGCAGCTGTTTTCTGGGGAAATATTTAAGAGCTCTCTGTATATTCGCTCCATGGGAGCAAGTCATACGGTACTGCAGAACGTTCACCTCTCGACAGCAAGACGGAATAGACCGTCCTTCTTTTCTTTCTTGCTGTAATTGCCAAGCGGTCAGAGGATCTTTTTCTGTTTCGTAGAAGGAGTATAAGAGTTGTGAATGTTCAGAAAGAAATAGATCAACAGGATTACGTAATATGGCGACCAGTTTTGCCTCAGGATTATAGTCGTAAATATTGCCTATGGCTGTTTCAGAGGCGAGGTAGCAAACAGAGGCATCTCCGAGAATTTGTCCTTTTTTACTTGAATTGTATATTTTTTCGTAGTTCTCAAGACTGGTTATTCGACCACCAATATTCGCAAAATCTGTTGCAAAATAATGAGGTTCTTTATGGGATGGGAAAAAAAAATCGGGATTAGTTCGAAGATATTCATACAGAGCGGTTGTCCCTGATTTTGGGGCACCGATGATAAATAAACTTACTTTGGCGTGATCAGGCATAATTCTCTACGGTTAAGGGAGTGATCCGAACATGCACCAACCCACATCAATTAAACAGAAACGACTCTAGTGTTCAGATACATCACTCAGATGCTCACCCTTATACTCAGGGACAATTCTTCGTAAATGCTCTATCAAGACCGGAACATTGCGACATTTAGCAGATTGTTCCAGGGCGGTAATCTCTTCCAGAAGCCACTGCCAGTCACATGTCCTGCACCCTGCCAAATATAGTTTTGGGTGGTTGGTTGACTGTAAGTTCTCACTCTCATGAAAAATTTCTTCGTAGAGCTTCTCCCCTGGGCGAAGTCCGGTATAAACAATATCAATATCTTTGCCTGGCTCAAGACCTGATAAACGGATCATCTGTTTTGCGAGATCATTTATGAGGACAGGATCTCCCATATCAAGCACATATATCTCCCCCCCCTCCCCCATTGTTCCAGCCTGTAAAATAAGACTTACGGCCTCTGGAATCGTCATGAAGTAACGGCAGATATCAGGGTGCGTCACCGTCACAGGCCCACCTGCTTTAATTTGCTTTTCAAATAACGGGACAACAGAACCGGCAGATCCCAGGACATTACCAAAACGGGTGGTGATAAATCGAGTGGAAGATTGTTCGGCAAGATTCTGGCAATAAATTTCGGCTATACGTTTCGTGGTGCCCATTACATTGGCTGGATTCACCGCCTTATCGGTTGAGACAAAAACAAATCGATCAACCTCGTACCGATGAGATGCGTCCGCCAAAACACGGCTGCCGCCAACATTAGTGGCGACACCTTCGGCCGGATTATGCTCGACCATTGGTACATGTTTATAGGCCGCAGCATGAAAAACAACATCCGGATGAAACTCCTTAAACACCCAGTCTACCCGATCATAATTTTTCACATCCCCTAGAATTGCCTCCAGGGTAAGTAATGGAAAATCAGCACGTAACTCCAATTCAATGGAGTAGAGATTAAACTCTCCGTGATCAAAAATAATCAGCCGCTTTGGTTTCTGAGCCGCAACCTGCCGACAAAGCTCTGACCCGATTGAACCGCCACCGCCCGTAATCAGAATTGTTCTATCTTTTAAATACTGTGAAATAGCGTTCTTATCGAGTGTGACAGGATCACGGCCAAGAAGATCCTCAAGGGTTATTGATCGTAATTGCTGGACATCAATACCCTTATCAGCAAGTTCCGCTAAGGTTGGTAAGGTTCTGCATTCAACACCTATTGCAGTACATTTTGTCATGATCCGCTGAACTGACTCTTGGGAAGCAGAAGGAATTGCCAGAAGAACAAGATCTGCGTCAAACAAATCAACAACCTGTTCAAGCTCAAGTTCACAGCTATATATCCTTAGACCGTGAATCTCTTGACCCTGCAACGAAGGATCATCGTCCACGACGGCTACGGGATGATATTCCGGATCATGCAGCAATCCCCGTAATAAAATCTCGCCGGCCTGTCCAGCACCGACGACGACCGTCTTCCTTCCTTCCCTGGTTGCCAACTGGATATTCCTATCCGTAAACCAGCGGTAGCAAAAACGAGGGAGCACCAGAAACAAGGTGAGAAAAAGCGGGTAGAGTAAAGGTATTGACCTGGGAACCGATTCGAAACGAACAATAAAAACGCATGCAAGGGTAATAATAAGACTGCCGAGCAAAACAGCCTTAACAATTCTCAATAGATCAGGAATGGATACATACTTCCAGACCCCGCGATAGAGGCGAAATTTCCAAAACAAAACGGCTTGGACAATCAGGGCTACGACAACAAGCAGCTTGATACTTTGATGAAACTGTGCAGGAATTTCATGTAAGTTGAAACGAACATAAAAGGCAAAAACTACGGCAATGGGAACCCATATCAAATCATGGATATAGGTTGACACTCTGGCAAATGTTATATTAATTTTTTTTATGATCAAAATTGTTAAACGGGAAAATTGTTAAATTATTAAACAGAAAAACATTCTTTAATAATATGTGTAATTCTTTCGAGATCTTCGGATGTTAAGGCAGAGCCTGATGGCAAACATACGCCATGTTCAAAAAGGTGTCGACTCACCTTGCCGCCGATGATGACACTGTCGCGGAATAAGGGCTGTAAATGCATCGGCTTCCAGACAGGTCGGGATTCTATATTTTCCTTGTCAAGACGATTGATGACAGCATCTCTATGAATTCCAGCCAAGGCAGGATCAATAGTCATACAGGTCAGCCAGCGGGTTGCTTTACCGAAAGAAGCCTCAGGCATGAAGCTGACTCCAGGTAAATTGCCTAATTCCTGCTTGTAATATTCAAAAACGTTTCGTTTCTGTTTGATTCGTTCTGGTAAAATGGAGAGTTGACCTCGACCGATTGCGGCAAGAACATTACTCATGCGATAATTATATCCCATTTCAGAATGCTCATAAAAGATTTGACTATCGCGAGCCTGGGTTGCCCAAAAGCGTATTTTTTCAGTTAGACCTTTGTCGTCAGAGACAAGCATCCCTCCCCCAGATGTCGTCATAATCTTATTGCCATTAAAGGAAAAAATTCCGGCAAGACCAATACTACCCGCCATCTTATTGCCATAAGTGGCACCCAATGCCTCAGCAGCATCTTCAACAATGGGCACCGAAAACTGTTCGCAAGCCTCAACAATAGGATCCATTTCAGCGGTCTGCCCATAGGCATGAACAACCACCACCGCTTTGGGCAACTGATGTTTGTCGGCCATTTTGGTTAACGTAGACAAAAGCAGATCAGGGTCCATATTCCAACTTTTAGTTTCGGAATCAATAAAAATTGGCTTTGCGCCTTGATACAAGATGGCATTTGCTGAAGCAACAAAGGTTAAGGTTGAGCATATAACGGTATCACCAACGCCCACACCGGCATAACGCATAGCCAGATGCAAGGCTGCAGTCCCAGACGAAACAGCCACGGCATAACGACTCCCAACATACTCAGCAAACTCCTGCTCAAACAGATCAATTTGTGGGCCCATCGGGGCAATATAATTAGAGGCAAAGGCCTCTTTGATATATTGCATTTCCAATTCCCCCATATGGGGAGGAGAAAGAAAAATTCTCTTAGGAGTTTTCATGATTACCTGACTTATTCATCTATTTTTTTTATTACTCGAGCGGGAACACCAAAGGCTATCACATTCTCGGGTATGTCAGAATTAACAAGAGAGCAAGCCCCGACTATGGAATTTCTCCCAATTTTTACGCCTGGTAACACAACACAATGACTACCTACTTTACAATTTTCCTCAAGAATAACCTTACCCTGCTTGTCGTCAATAGTTGACAGCGAATATATGGAACAATGTGAGCCAACCTGAACACTATCACCTAAAACAACACCATATCGGGCATTAATATAAGTAAAGGCTCCTATATCCGTTTTATATCCTAACGTGAAGTTTTCACAATGTTGAACAAGCCAATGATATTTAGTCGGAATCCCATCAATAATTTCAGGATATTGCCATTGTGCAAAACGATCTTCCATACTAAGCATCCGTACCTGTGAATTTTTGAGCTGTAACATGACCAGCAGCGCTCACATCCTGATTGTGAAAAATTTTCCGTATTGTCAAAAACATGATTTGCAAATCAAACCAGAAAGACTGATGCTCAACATAATAAATATCAAATTTAAATTTTTCTTCCCAGCTCAGCGCATTTCTGCCGTTCACCTGAGCCCAACCCGTTATTCCGGGGCGAACATTATGGCGCTTAGCCTGTTCAGCGTTGTATAGGGGCAGATACTCAACTAATAATGGTCGCGGACCAACAAAACTCATTTCACCTTTGAAAACATTAAAAAGTTGCGGCAACTCGTCCAAGCTAAATTTTCGTATAAAAGATCCTAACGGAGTCATGCGCTGAGCATCAGGCAAGAGTAGTCCATTTTTGTCACATAAATCCTTCATGGTTCTAAATTTATAAATACGAAAAATGATACCTGATAAACCTGGTCGATCCTGCCTGAAAAGAACCGGTGCCCCCATACAATAATATATCATCAAAAACAAGACGATCATAACAGGAGATAAAAGCACTAAAAGGAAGAATGACAGTGCAAAATCAAATAGTCGTTTCATTATAAAAAAATATAATTAATCATTTGTGGTTCCGGCACCAATCTTAAGAACCAGAAACACAAGTGGAACAAGAGAAATGAGTAAAAAAAGAAATCCATATAATGGAAAAATAACGGAAAGAACGGCAAAAGGCAACAACCAGACAATATTCAAAATGAGAATACCAATTGTCACTTTAGCATGGGAGTTTAAACGTCTTGAGAGTATTTGATAGGCATGACTCCGGTGAGATTCATAAATTTTTTCCCTTCGGAAAAAACGCACAATTAAGGTTACTGTAGCATCGACAATAAAATACCCACTTAAAATAAGCCAGGTCCAGATATTGATATGATTAGTACATGGAGTTATAAGAGCAAAAATCCCCAGAACAAAACCAATAAAAACACTACACCCATCACCCATGAA
>JBFFNY010000107.1:0-6151 GCA_041562955.1 Desulfurivibrionaceae bacterium
CCCATGTATGCGTCATAACATGAGTCTGATCCAGGAAATGCTTGCGGCTGAATGTCTTGATCCCCATGGTGAGGTGTGTTTTGTGGTGGTCCTGCACTGTCGTGCCGCCGTCGACACCCGCCGCTGCGAGGCGGCGTTTGCTGTATTTGCAGGGGAGAGCTGTGTTGAAATAGATGAGGGCGGGGCTCGGTTTCTCTTTGTCGGACAGGTCGGTACAGCTGCGGATGCGGTTCTGCCTGTTCTCCGTGATCTACTGGATGGGGAGGATGACGGTGTTGAGCTTGTGGAGACGAAATTCATCAATAAAAATGGTGCGGGTGAGGCCAGTCATTCTTTCACCTTTACGGGTGCAGGTGAGCCGGATGAGACTACCATTGTTCTGGCGCCGACACATGCCTTCGGTTCCGGAAATCATCCGTCCACGGGGCTTGCGATCGAGCTTTTGGAGGGGCTGTCTCCTCTTCCGGCCAAGGTGCTGGATGTGGGTTGTGGAACAGGCGTGCTTTCCTTTGTTGCGGTGAAACTTGGTGCAGCGTCAGTCCTCGGAGTGGATATTGATGAAGAGGGGCTTTGCGGTGCGGTCCACAATGCGGAATTGAATCATCTTGAAGCCCAGACCCTGTTTACCAATCAGCCGTTGTCTGAAGTGGCCGGCCTCTTCCCGCTGATTCTGGCCAATTTGACCTGTTCCGTCTTGAAATATCTGCTGGCCGATCTCTCAGACCTGGCCGAGCCGGGCGCAAACCTGGTTGTCTCAGGCCTGCAGGGGCGGCAGGGTGGTGAAGCGACAGTCTTTTTAGGTGAATACGGTTGGCAGGTGACCCAGGCCAAGTCGGCCGGGAAATGGCAGGCACTCCTCGCGGTGAAGACGCACGGATAAGAGTCCGGTGTGATCCGGTTCACCAGTCGATAACCTGCGGCATTCCTTCATACAGCAGTCCTGCGTCCATCTGCAGTATCTCAGGTTTTTTCTCCAGGCCTTTTTCTCTGAAATAGGTCATCCAGCATTGCCAGGCCTTGGTTTCAATCCGGCACTCTTCGGGGCAGGCAAAGTCTTCAACCACCATCGGGCACTTTCCGCATTTGCTGGTGCAGGTGTATTTGGCAGCTATTTCCAGGGCGTTCATTGCATTCTCCATAGTCATTGTCATCACGATATTGAAACGGACAAGGCTGAGAATACAGGCCCAGTGTTGTGAAATGATAAGGATTGCATGAGGGTTCAATGTGTTGGGCTACACCCCCCGTGTCTCACCGGGCCATAACTGGGTGTGGAGCTGCAGTTGCAGTTTTACGGGGAGTTGGTCACGCAGCAGCCATGATGCGAGGTCTGAAGGGGGGAGGTGCGGCTGGATAGGGGAAAAAAGAATAGTGGGCCGTTTCTGCAGTTCCCCGGCAATGTCGGAATTGAGGAGATGGGTCTTGATAAAGCGGGTCGCCCATGTGTAATCGGCCTCTGAGCTGAGAACAAACTTGACCTCGTCAGAGGGTTCCAGCAGCCTGACATTGGCAAGATGGAGCGTGTCAGCCATGCCCGATCCCGGACATTTCACATCCATGATCTTGATGACGCCGGCAGGGACATCCTTGAGACTGATACTGCCGTTGGTTTCGAGGAGAACAAGACGTCCTCTGTGCAGAAGCTGCTGCATGAGGGAGTACACCTGCTCCTGAAGGAGCGGTTCTCCCCCTGTAATCTGCACGAGACCCACCGAGTAACCTTCAACAAAATCAAGGACCTGCTGCAGATCCATCAAGCTGCCCTGTTCCTCATAGGTGTAGGTCGCGTCGCAGTAGGAGCAGCGCAGATTACAGCCGCTTAAGCGGATAAAGATACAGGGGTATCCCGCATAGCTTGATTCCCCCTGTATCGAATAGAACAATTCACTGATCTGCAGGGTTGGCGAGGATGTCACCTTCAGTCGTCTTCGCGGTAGATTATACCGGAGGACGGGGTTTCACCCACCAGCACGGAGTAGACTTTGTACCGCTCTGTTTTCAAGGACGGCTTCAGGCTGTTGAATATATACACGGCCAGATTTTCAGAGGAGGGGTTTTTATCCAGAAAACTCGGGTGCTCATTCAGGTCACGGTGGTCCAATTCATCCATGACAATCTTGACGGCGTCCTTAACTGTACGGAAATCAACCCCCATGCCGAGCGGATCAAGTTCTGTGGCCCGTACTGTAACACGGACATTCCAATTATGTCCGTGGGGATGTTCGCAATTGCCAGGGTAATCCCTGAGGTGATGTCCGGCTGAAAAATGGGTGTCGATAAATATGTCAAACATGTGACTCGCTCCGTTATCTAAAGGTCTCTTTTTGTTTATATGAAACGTTTCAAAGGGACTTAAAAATTGACTTGAGAAGTCCCTGTAAAACCGTTACAACACTTTCAAAGAATAAACCATGAAGAGTTGCAGGTCACCACGAAAATATGATTATTTCGCGGTGGTTCGTTAATCCCCCTTTATTTATATCCGTTTTAAGGAGAAGACAATGGCATTTATTGCACCGTTTCGTGCTGTACGTTTCAATCCGGCCAAGATTGAAAAAATGGAAGATGTGGTTTCTCCTCCCTATGATGTTATCGATCCTGCTGCCCAGGCTGCCCTGGAAGCCAAGGATCAATACAATATGATCAAGCTTGACCTCACCAAACGCGGCGGAACTGAAATCTCCGATGAGCGTTATGACGATGCGCGGGATACTTTTGCCCGGTGGCAGGCGGAGGGGGTCCTCATTCATGACGACGTGCCGGCAATCTATCTCTATCACATCGATTATACCCTGCCGAACGGTACAGTCTTTCGTCGCAAAGGGTTGTCTGCCATGGTTCGTCTCCATGAATTTTCTGAAGGGATCGTCAAGCCCCATGAGAAAACCTTTCGCGGGGTTACGGACGACAGGCTCCGCCTGATTGATACCTGTCAGGCCCAGTTCAGCCAGATTTTCTCACTCTACTCCGATGAGAAGAATGATGTGATGAAGACCCTGGAGCAGGGGATGGATGAAGAACCGCTCTGCTCGGCCACGGATCAGGATGGCTGTGTGCATTCCATCTGGGCAGTGAAGGATCCTGCGATTCTTGCCAAAGTGCAGGGGATGTTTGCTGATAAAGCCCTGTATATTGCCGATGGTCATCATCGCTACACCACCTCGCTGCGTCTGCGCCAAACCATGATAGAGCGGGAGGGAAGTGTGGCTGAAGACAGTCCGTACAATCATATCATGATGTATCTCTGTCCCATGGAGGACAAGGGGCTATCCGTGCTGCCCACCCACCGTCTCGTCCATTATCAGGGAAAAATCTCCGCTGATCAACTGGTTGAAAAAATGAACTCCTCCTTTGGGGTTCAGGAAATCACGAGTGGTACCCGGGAGGCGCTGATTGCTGAGTGTCTGGTGCGTATGGAAGAGGAACGGAATAATCACACCGCCTTCGGCATGTATGACCCGGCTGAAGACCGGTGTTTTCTTTTGACCTTGAAAGATGGGGCCATGGATCGTGAACTGGGGATCGGCGGCTCTCCGGTGCTGCGCGCTCTGGACGTGGTGGTTCTTTCCGATCTCATTATTGAAAAGATCTTAGGGCTATGCCATTCCAAGTGTGATGATGAGGATCTCATCCATTATTATTCTGATCCGGATGAGGCCCTTGACGCTGCCGTGAAGAAATCAGCCAGCACGGATGCGGAGAGTCCTATTCTCTTTCTGATGAATAATACCCCGGTGAAGCAGGTGCAGAAGGTTGCGGATCAGGATTTATTCATGCCCCATAAATCCACCTTCTTCTATCCCAAGGTGCTGACGGGTCTGCTGCTGAATAAGATCATTGCTGACGAGTCCTATTCCATCTTATAAGATAAGAGCTTGTGGTTCAGAACGCTGTTATGTTGAAGAAAAAATTCCTTTTAAGCGATGTCGCCTGGTGGCGATATCGCTTTTTTTTATGATTGTTATGCCGACTTCACCGATGATGACCAATGATTATCTCTTTAATGGTGCCCTGGTGTGCCATCAGCACCGTAACGGCTATCACTTTTCCATTGATGCGGTGCTTCTGGCCCATTTCTGTACGGTGAAAAAGGCAACGTCGGTGATGGACTTAGGGGCCGGATGTGGTGTGATCGGTCTTGTCCTGGCCCATCGGTATCCGGACTGTTCCATTACCAGTGTTGAAATGCAGGAGGATCTGTGTAGTTTGATTGCGGCCAATATTGAGGAGAATGAGTTTGGCGGGAGAATGTCCTGTGTTCTGACTAATGTTGCCCACATTCGCCAGATACTGCCGCCTGAAACCGCGGATCTTGTGGTGTGCAACCCGCCCTATGGGGTACTCGATTCTGGACGTTTGAGTAAGGGTGATGAGCAGACCATTGCCCGGCATGAGGTGCATGGAGAGCTTGGAGATTTCATGCGGGCGGCATCCTATTGTTTGAAAAACAGGGGGAGGGCGGCCTTTATCCTGCCAGCCTCGAGACTGCCGGTCCTTTTGACAACCATGGCAGAATGTCGTCTCCAGCCGAAACGGATGCAGGTGGTTCATTCCTATCCCGGCGGTCCGGGTAAGCTTGTATTGGTTGAGGGGGTGAAGAATGGCGGCGCGGAACTTACCCTGCTGGAACCGCTCTACGTCTATACCGAGAAAAATGGGCCCTATACCTCTGCTGTGGCGCAGATGCACGAATCCTCACGCTCCTGAGAAGTTCTTCTGGGGGGGAAATAAAATAAGAGCTGCATTCAGAGAGAAGGCAGCTCTTGGGGGCGCAGGGGAAGGGGCATTCCCCTGCTGGGGAGAGAGAAACTGATTAGAACTTATAGCTCATGTCAACCTGGTAGAGGTTGACTTCGTCGCCGGACTTCCTGGCGGCACTGTCCTCAATGGTCTCAAAGAATTGGCCAGTAAGACCCATGGACCAGTTCTTGGTGAAGCCGTAGCTTGCGCCAAGCTTGTACCCTTCAACGTTGGTGCTGTCGAGTCCTGTGCCGAAGTCTGCATCCTTGATTTCACCGAACATGGAATCCGCTTCCACATGGGCATAGGCCGCGCTTACTTTGACCGCGCCAATTTTAGCCTTGGCACCGAGAACGTAACCCATGGTTTCAGCTTCAGGATCAAGCGTGCCGCCTAAGGTGCCTTCGCCGACATTGCCGTCCGCGCCGAAGTTTTCCCAGATCTGGGTATACAGATCAATTTTTGCCTTTCCGGCCGGGATGGTGAGCTTGGCGTAGATATCACCAACCATGAATTTATAATCATCGCCTACGGTGTAGTAATCTTCAGCAACACTGGATTCCCAGTTCTGCAGACCGGCGGCGGCGAGGAGTTTCATGTCGCCGATCTTAGCGTTCCAGCCGACCTGCGCCGCACCCAGCATACCGGTATTCTCCGTGTCTTTGTTATTATCACCACCGTAATAGCGCACGGCGTATACACCACCGGTTACAAATGGTCCGGTCTTGTCGCCGTACTGCAGGGTCAAACCGATGGGACGAACATCGCCGTCCCAAAATAACCAGCTGGTCTGGTACGGGTTCTTTTGCTGACCACCTGTCACGGCAAAATTGCCCATGTTATGCTTTGCATACGCATAGTCTAAACGGATATCACTGGTTTCAAATACGGAATGATCTGACCAGGTGGCGTTTGTGGAGGTGGCATCAGAACCGCCAGAGGCAAGACCAATACCCACTTCAAAGTTTTCAGCTGTATTCTGCCAGACACCGCCGATACGGACACGGCTGCGCAGTCTGTTTTTGTTGTCGTCCGTCTTGCCGTCTCTGGAACGGTCACGGTGTTCGTAGCGCAACCGCAGGTCGCCTTTGATTTTAAGCTGATCAATGGCTGAGTTGGCGAGTGTGATATTGCCTGTTTCAGAGCTCTTCTGTTCCTGTTGTGACTCAAGGGCGTCAATATGCTCCTGCTGGGCCATGACTTTATTGGTTAGATATTCAAGCTTGTTGAGAATTTCCTCTTCCGTTGCTGCGCCGGCAGATGCCATGGTAGGCAAGAGAAGGGAGGTTGCAAGTAACGCGGTGATTTTCAATGTCTTCTTCATGCTTAATTTCTCCATATACGATTAATGAAATTTGGAAAAAGCAAAGACTGTGTAAAGAAAACCTATACGGATGAAGTCGTACCCCCA
>JBFFNY010000108.1:0-6122 GCA_041562955.1 Desulfurivibrionaceae bacterium
GTCAAAACATCCGGATCAATTTGTTATTTTAGCCGATATGCTTTACGATCTCGGTTATGAAACGGTGAACTGGAACCTGGGTTGCCCATACCCCATGGTGGCAAACAAGAAACGCGGTTCAGGGTTGCTTCCCTATCCTGAAGAGATTGAACAGTTCCTCGAATTGATCCAGAACATGAAATGCTCCCTTTCCATCAAAACACGAATTGGCCGCTACCAACCCGAAGAAATCAAACCCTTAATCACCATCTTCAACCACTACCCCCTCACCGAACTCATCATCCATCCCCGCCTCGGGGTACAGATGTACACAGGACATCCCGACCTGGATACCTTCGCGTATTGTCTCGACAAATCTGTCCACCCTGTAACCTATAATGGCGACATCACCACATATGAGGATTACGCCAGGCTTAAAAAGCAATTCCCCCGGATTAGCCAGTGGATGATCGGCAGAGGCGCCCTGGCCAACCCCTTTCTCACGGAACACATCACGGGTATCGTCTCGACAGCGCCTCAATACAAACGCCTCGAGCACTTTCACGACGATCTCTTTGAACAATATGCGGAACGGCTCCACGGTGGAAGCCACCTGCTCGGACGCATGAAAGGCGTGTGGTTTTACCTGGCCGACAGATTATCGAACCCGAAGAAAATATTGAAAAAAATCCAAAAAGCGCGATCCATTGCAACCTACCAGGATATCATCACTAAGGCATTTCAAGAGGAACAATTGTGGAAAACAGAAACACCAGACTAAGCACATCCCGCCTCGCCATGGGCTGTTTTCTGCCATGGATCCTTCTTTTAGCCCTCCTCTCACCCTCTGCGGCCTTCAGCCAGTCAACATTATGGCGAAGCGATAAAGATGGTCACACCCTCTACCTCATGGGGTCGGTTCATGTCCTGAAGAAAGCCCATTACCCACTGAACCAGGCTCTCGAGACGGCCTATGCCAACAGTGACATTATCGTCTTTGAAGTTGATATGAAAGAAATGGAGTCCGTTTCCACCCAGCAGCTCTTTTCACGCCATGGTATATTTCAAGATGGCCAAACACTGCAAAAAAGCCTTACGGACGAGACCTATGATGATCTTCAGCACTACCTTGGCACAATCAAACTGAGCCCAAACCTCTTTAGACGAATGAAACCACCCCTTTGTGCCATGACACTGACCATTATGGAAATGCAACGACTGGGATTTGATGCCAAATACGGCTTAGATCGATATTTCAGCCAAAAGGCAATTGCGGAGGGAAAACAGACAGCGGCCCTGGAAACGATTGAATTTCAGGTCACACTTTTTTTTGACCAGACAGAAAAAGAACAGGAACTGTTCCTCAAACAAACCCTCATCGAACTGTCTTCATTGGAGCGCATAATGACACAAATGGAAAAGGCATGGCTGCATGGTGACCCCGAAACATTGAACTCTATTTTACATGCGAGTTTTGCTGAATTCCCGGAGTTTCATGAGCGGTTACTCTTACAGCGCAATAGGGACTGGGTTACAAAAATAAAACAGATTCATGGACAACACAAAGCAACACTCATTGTCGTGGGAGCAGCTCATCTGGTTGGAGAAGGGAGTGTCAAGGCGTTACTTGAAAAGCAGGACTTTCACTTTAAACAGTTATAACTAGAGATATAGCTGCCGGGGGGAACCCCATCCCCCCGCCTGCAACATCAACAGCAATTCATGGTCCGCGGTTCGTTATCCCAGAAGGCTTTACATCTCCGGGAACCCCCATTTATGCAGATCAATATCATACTGATAGATTAACTCCAACGTATAATATTTTGATTCCCGTTGTTCTCGACATCGAATTTTAAAACTCAAGGCCCGCTCTTCCTGACCCAAGAAACTAATATGAGGATTCGAAAGCGCCTTGAGACTCACACCCGTAAAATTATCCGCCACAATCGACCGGTAATTTTCTTGCAGATACGCCATTTGCTCCTCAACAATCCCCTTAAGGTGAACCTTTTCCTTATCCTCCACCATCTTGCTTCTCATCTTTACCAATGACGGCTCATCTCTTAAAGATGATTGATCGATCGTCATCAGAATGCGGTCAAAAGCCTTTTCAACCTCAGCATACTGTTTGGTCCCGCGTTTTATGGCTATAATATCCCGCTCCATGCCAATAATGGCTGAAACCAGGAGCCCTTCCACTCGCTCCTGAGACTCTGCAACCCCCATATCCACAAGCGGATACCCGTCCATGGTATATTTTTTTGCCTGGGTGTAGGCCTGCACGGCCTCTTGCCAGCGTCTGTCTGTGACGTACCCTTCAGCATCACCCATAAGTTTGATCAATGAACTTTGCTTGAGTTTAACCAGCACCTTCTGTCTATTTTCATTATCAATCAAATTAGAATCTTTAGCGATATCATAGGCTTTGGTGAATTTAGCTGCAGAGGTACTAAAATCAGCTGCACGCAGGGCCTTGTCTCCGTCGATAACATATTGAGAAAACAACGCCCGTTGCAGATAACGATTCACGTCGTAACTAATTGAAGGATCAGCGACCCCATCTTCCTGAGCAAGTTTCAGTGCCGCTTCAAACTTCTCAATAGCCAGGGGCCAGTGCCGGCTGATAAACGCTTTTTTACCGAGACTTACCAGGTTGGCAAAAGTTGCATTTTTAAAACCAACCATGACTTCATCATAAAATTTCGTATCCAGACGTGTTTTATTGCTCTCCGCGATTTCAAAAGCCTTCCCGTACAACTCTGCTGATTCTTGCCATTTTGACAAAGCACCACGGCGTTCAGCCTCTTCAACAAGGTCCTGAATATCCACATACGCACGATGGGCCCGTTTGGAAATATATTGACCCTGATATAGAATTTTTCCCTCAAGCCCTTCAAGAAAATGTTCCGACTCTAACAAATCATCAACTTGGCCAAGAAGCGCTTTTTTACCTCCACCCATAATAAGTTTCACCCGGGACAAAAGCACTCGGATCTCTTCACATTGTTCCTTAGCCTTCTGATACTCATTTTTTTCAAGGAGACTATTAATCTCAGACCATCGCTGATCCGCCTGGGAGAACGAGCGCCACTCGACAAAAAACCAGCCAGACAGACTGAGGCCGACCAGTATGCCTAAGGCTGCAATGATCAGGGGTTTATTTTTCTTTTGCCTGGAAAAAGAATCCTCTTTTCTTTTCTTTTCCTTAGGTGGTGTTTTCTTCTGTCCTGAATCACCAGAACCAGAAGCTGCGCCTCCAGGGGAAGAAACAACCGTGTGGGTGAGCATCGTATCCCGAGCTTCTGCTGGAGCAGCCTCGGGCTGCTCCAAACTCAAACTGCTTTCAGCCTGTGTCGGTGAGTTTAAGGCTGCCCACGCATCACGAACCCGTTTCATATCTTGTTCAAGATTTGGGTAATCCTGAACAAGATTTAAAACTGCCTCCAGTTTTTTCGCCGCGTCTTCAAGCAATCCTTCACTTTCAAGCTGCATTGCCTGGGCATGGACATCAGCCGCACGTTCAACACGTTGTTCAACCAATGGTTTTAACGCAGAGACGGGTGTACTTATATTTTCAACCGCCATCGTTGCGAGCTTTTTCTGCGCCGCAATATAATTGCGCTGATCAATCATTCCTTTAAGAATATCATAATCAACATCAACCACGGACAGATCCAGATCAACCACATCGTCTTCCATGTTCACGGGAAAAGAAGGGCTGAAATCAGTTTCATCCAGCGGAAGTTGCGGATCAAGATCTATATCGACAGACCCTTCCTCTTCAACATCATCGGCACCGGCTGCAACAAAGGAAAAATTCTCCTTTTCAACTGGCTGTATATTTTCATTTTCAAGGGTTAATTCCAAGGGACCGTCTTCCTGGTCCGTTGTGGAATCTGCAAGACCCAGCTCCAACTCATCTGACGAGGAGGACGGATTAAAATTAAAGTCAATATCATCCGCTAACTCAAATTTTTCTTTGGCAGGGGGTGGTTCATCCAAGGACAATTCCAAGGCACCGTCACTCGATTCTGATGCCGTATCCGAATCAGACAATTCAAGCTCAAACCCACCAGACTCCTCAGGTGTAACAAAATTAAAATCGATATCGCCTATAAAAGAAGAGTCAGAGGTGTCATCTGACGACGTTTCATGTAATTCAATTTCGGATTCAGAGGATGCAGCGGGTGATGTATCCAAGATAATATCAGGCGTAGTTGAAAAGCCAAGATCAAGATCAACCTCTGGCAGTTCATCCCCTGACACAGTGCCGGTTTCAAGCTGAATCGTATCCATTGGCACTGAATCTTTATTTGCCTTGAGCCAATCGAGCGCCAACTGATTAAAACCATCTTTGGCAGAATAGATCTGCCAACAGATCATCTTGCCAATATGATAAATTAAATCTGTCAACCGGGTTGAATCATTCCAAAATTCTGCAATTTTAATTGCTGATGGATCTATATCTGGATGAAAAATTTGGGTTAAAGGTTTGCAATTCGGAGGGAAATGAGGAAAACCAAAAGAGAGACTTAACTCGATACGATGTTGATCAGATTGAACAACTTCACCATCATCCAATTGCACCAAACCATTTACCCGATATTCAATAACATATTGGTTTACGGGTGAACCTTCTGTCGACACGACAGAGATCTGTGGATGATCTGTAAAACATCGCTGAATTTCAGCAAACTCTTCTGTAAGACGATTAGAACTCTCACTCATGGTATAATCTCAATCCTGTGACGAACAATTTATTCTAATAAATCCAAGTGTATTACTTGATGTTTTTTAGCATAGAATGAAATCTTTTTTATTGCGACCCAAATTCATGCTACTATTATCATGACTAACCGTTTTCCACATCCCATTTTCAGTTAGGAACAGTATTGACCAACGTGCACTACAACTAAAAATTGTGACAATCATGACCCCATTCTCTGCTGTTTTCAAAATTGTTGATGAACTCAACTGCCCTCTCTATACAAAAGGGGACTTTTTCAAACTCAATGATAAGGCCGTTGAATTTCCTTGCAACAAAGCAACCTGTCTCATCCTCACCAGGGAACTCACGCAACTTCTTTTCAAACTAATCAGTAAAGATGCCCCCAACACTTCTGTTTTACACGGGTGTGGAGGCTGTACAGGGCTTATCAAATTTAAACGTACGGATGACAGCAACCTTGAAGCCATTTCCTCCCATCAGCCGGACCAAGGGCTGCTCACAGGCGTCAAAGGAAACCTGAACGCCCTTTCTGTCATTGAAGTGTTCCAGTCCATTAATATTAGTGAAAAAAACGGTATTGTTCAATTTGATTTTAACGGGACAACAGGTGTTGCGGTCTTTCGAGACGGTGAATTTATTAGAGCAAGATTTGAAGACCTCAGTGGTCTGCCTGCCATTTTTGCCATGTTACTGATGACTGCAGGGACATTTCATTTTGAGCCAGGTATTGCTGCCGAGGATGAAGAAACTGAGCAACTCGGCAACTTTATGATGATTCTCATGGAAGGTATGCGAAAAGCGGATGAGGAAAATGATTAGTCGGTAAAGGGATAGTCGTGACCGGCGAGGAACTGGAGATCAACATCGCTTGCGACATCCGGACGGAGTGCCAGTAATAATGAGACTGCCATTTCCGCCCCGCCCTTCGTCAACATCAGACAATTGGCGTGATGTGCCTTCTTGTCATGCTTAACTTTTTTAGATAAAATTCGACAACAGGTTGCGCCAAATTTATTACGGAAATCATCATGCAACCCTTTCACGACTCGCTGAAACTTCTTCTTTGCCAAACCACCCTTCTGGTGATGCCCTAAGAAAACAGACAATATCACCACAGAACCGGTCAGGGCTCCGCAGCTGCACCCAGCACCCCCCATCCCATGGCAGAAACCTGCACCCATTTGCAGAGCAGCCCGGTCAGCAAGCCCTCCAGCAAAAGCTCGATTCATCACCACCATAACGGACTCAGAACAACACAACCCATGATTATCAAAACAATTCGCAACACGATCAACCACCTGTTGCCTGAGCGAACTTATTTCCATACGTAACCTCACCTTTTCACATTAATTGTCCGTACACGAAGAACCCCTTCCATCTTCCCGATATCAGTACGAATCGTCTCGCTTACTGA
>JBFFNY010000109.1:0-6091 GCA_041562955.1 Desulfurivibrionaceae bacterium
ATGTGGGTTACATTACGCGGATGGTTTGTTTTTGGTGCAGTAACTATCTAAGATCCCATTAATAAATGCCGGACCCTCATCGGTACTGAACCGTTTGGCAATCTCAATAATTTCATTCAGAGAAACCGCCTGGGGAATTTCAGAACAATATAAAAATTCATAAAAAGCCATGCGCAACAGATTACGATCAACCACGGCCATCCTGGAAATCTTCCAGTTTTCAGAATGAGCTTCGATTAATCCATCCAGCTCCTCGCGATGCGCCATCACCCCGTCCACCAAAACAGTGGCAAACCCCATTGCCTTCTTCGGGGCCTGAAAATTGACTCGAATCAACTCAAGATCGGCCTCAGAACCCTTGGTCTGGTCAATCTGATATAAACATTGCAGCGCCAGTTCTCTGGCCTGCCTGCGCGGTCCGCTCATACTCTCATTCTCGCATCTTCATTCAGATTGATTCACCGCAGGAAAAACCGCATGGTTTCACTTCCGGTCAACGTCTGAAAAAAGAGATTCTCACAAACAGAAATGGGAAGAAAAGGTCTCTTTTCTTCCCACGGTATGTTCCTCATTTTACACTAAAAAGGAACCCTAAATCAACTGCTAGAAATTTTCAAGCAAGCTGACCATTTCAATAGCTGCAGAGGCGCAATCAGAACCCTTATTGCCCGCCTTGGTTCCTGCACGCTCAATGGCCTGCTCAATCGTATCGGTGGTAAGGATACCGAAAATAATGGGCAGATCTGCATCCATACTCGCCATGGCAATACCCTTGGCCGCTTCACCGGCAACAAAGTCAAAATGAGGTGTGGCACCACGGATGACAGCACCAAGACAGATCACGGCGTCATACCGTTTTGACCGTGCCATTTTCTGAGCAATGAGAGGAATTTCATAGGCCCCGGGAACACGAACCACTTCAATATCATCATCACTTGCACCGGAGCGAATCAGGGTGTCAATGGCCCCTTCAACTAAACGTTCTGCAATAAATGAATTAAAACGTGCAACAAGAATACCGAATTTCTTTCCCTTAGCTGACAGGTTTCCTTCTATATATTTTGCCATTTTCCCACTCCAAATTTTCGATCTTAATTATTAACGATTCAGCCCGACGATGCGACACTCAAACACGTATCGCGTCACCGCAAACAGGTTTTATGAGGACTCATCTTCAAAACTCAGCAAATGTCCCATTTTATCGCGTTTACACTGGAGATATCCGATATTATCCGCATGGGGCTTACATTCAATAGCGACCCGGTCAACCACTTCAATCCCATACCCCTCAAGCCCGATAATCTTCTTGGGATTATTGGTCATCAGACGCATCTTCCGGACCCCGAGATCACGGAGAATCTGCGCGCCAATACCATAATCACGCAGATCGGCCTTGAACCCGAGTTTATGGTTGGCTTCAACCGTATCAAGTCCTTCATCCTGAAGGGCATACGCTTTCATTTTATTGGCAAGACCGATACCGCGCCCTTCCTGTCGCATATACAGGACAACACCATTGCCCTCACGGCCAACCTGCTGCATGGCGGCATGGAGCTGGCTCCCGCAGTCACAACGCATGGAACCAAACACATCACCCGTAAGACATTCCGAGTGAACCCGGACCAGCACCGGCTCATCAGGGTTAATCGTACCCTTGACCATGGCCACATGCTCATGGGCATCGACATCATTGCGGTACACGACAGTGGTGAAATCTCCACCGAACCGGGTGGGCATTTTCACCTCAGCTGCACGATGAACCAGGGTGTCTTTTTGCATACGGTAGGCGACCAGATCCGCAATGGTACATATTTTCAGATTATGCTTCTCGGCATAGATCTCAAGATCCGGCATACGGGCCATGGTGCCGTCTTCTTTCATAATCTCACAGATCACACCGGCAGGAGCAAGACCTGCGAGGCGACACATATCCACGGAACCTTCGGTCTGCCCGGTACGGACAAGCACACCGCCTGGACGGGCGCGCAGGGGAAAAACATGCCCCGGACTCGTCAGATCCGATGGTTTCACATCAGGACTGGCGGCCACTCGAATGGTACGGGCCCGATCTGCAGCAGAAATACCTGTGGTCACACCGGACGCCGCCTCAATGGTTACCGTAAAAGCCGTTTCAAAGGGGCAGGTATTATTTTGCACCATCATGGGGAGCTTCATCTGGTCCAGATGCTCAGAGGTCAGGGTCAGACAGATCAGACCACGTCCATGGGTTGCCATGAAGTTGACATCCTCGGCCGTACATTTCTCAGCCGCCATGAAAAGATCACCTTCATTCTCGCGATCTTCATCATCAACCAGAATAATCTGCTTTCCGGCTTTAATATCTTCTAATGCTTCTTCTATCGTGCAAACAGGCATGTAAACCACCTAGGTTTTATATGGATGCCACGGCAACCAGCGTTATTTTAGAAAACCGTTTTCAGCCAGGAAGGCAGGATTAATCCTGCTTGAAGAGGGCTCTTCATCCCGCGCCAAAAGAAGTTTCTCGACATATTTTCCAATTAAATCAACTTCAATATTAACCCTGCGACCACTGCTCAACCCACCGAGGGAGGTCACCTCCAAGGTATGGGGTATGATAGATACACTAAATGTTGCGGTATCACAATGGTTGACCGTCAAACTTATACCATCAATAGTGATGGATCCTTTCTCAATAATGTACTTCCCCAACCCCTTGGGAACGGCAAAGGTAAAGCGGACAAAATCACCATCCGGGGTGCGGGCAAGGACCTGGGAAACGCCATCAACGTGACCTGAGACCAGATGCCCGCCCAAACGGTCGCTCAGCTGCAGGGCCCGCTCGAGATTCAACAAAGAACCGGCAGATTTCTCACCCAGATTGGTCCGTGACAGACTTTCAGGGGACACATCCACTTCAAAGCGGCGCATTGATATAGATTTGGCGGTTAAACACACGCCGTTACAGGCGATGGACTCCCCTTCTTCAGGGTTTACAAGGTCAAAATCCGTCTCCAGGACAAAGATCATGCCGCCGCCACCTGGACGTTTTTCCACTAACCTGCCTTGACCTTGAATAATTCCTGTAAACATATCCGTCCTGTTACCTTCTGCACGCGAGACCAAGATCTCTTAATTCGAACTGAAAAAACCCTCAACCAGCACATCATCACCGAACCGCTTCACACGATCCAGCATAAACCGTTTGGACTGCTGCACATCTGCAATCCCCAGATCACCCACAACAGGAATGGCCTGTTGTCCCAGAAAAAGAGGGGCCATGAAAAGAGAAACCTGGTCCACCAGCCCTCCCTTGAGAAAAGAGGTATGCACCGCGCTTCCCCCTTCGACAAGAACCGAGTTGAACTGTAATTCCCCTAGCTTCTTGAGGACATGAGTCAAATCAAGCTGACCGTTCGTAAGCGGCACCACGTAAACCTTGGCCCCCGCACCAGTCAAGAGGTCCTGTTTTTTCTGATCCGCATCACTGGAGCAAAAGATCAATGTCGGGACATTGGACTGAAGAGTAAGCATCTTTGCCTGGGGGGTCAAGCGCAAATGGGTATCGAGAACAACGCGAACCGGATCAGCCCCCTTTCGGTGACTCAGTCTGGTCGTGAGGGATGGATCATCGTTCAAGGCCGTGTCAACACCAATCAAAATGGCGTCAACCCGGTCGCGCAGGCGATGAACCTCTTTACGAGACTCAACTCCGGTTATCCATGCGCAGCGACCGTCAGGGGCGGCAAGTTTGCCATCGACAGAACAGCCGGCCTTCATGATAACCCAAGGCAGCCCGGTGGTGATGTGCTTGATAAAAGGCCGATTTATGGCCCGACACTCAGCCTCCAGAACAAGACCCGCGACCTCAATATTCTGTTCAGCCAGGAACCGTAAACCACTGCCGGCAACAAGGGGATTTGGGTCAACCATGCCGACCACCACCCGAACAATACCACTCTCGAGGATACGGTGTGTACAGGGAGGCGTACGCCCAGTATGGTTGCATGGCTCCAGGGTGACATAGATCGTCGCATTTCTGGCCCGATCTCCCGCATCACGCAGGGCATGAACCTCGGCATGAGGGGTTCCCGCTTTCCTGTGGTGTCCCTTCCCGACAACGACGCCATCCACAACGACAACCGCACCCACCAGTGGATTCGGCGAGGTACGTCCGAGTCCCTTCCTGGCCTCCTGCAGGGCGAACCGCATGAAGACTTCATCCTCTTTATTCGGTTGCTGCATCACCTTCTGCACCCAAGAGATCCTTTAATTCTTCCATAAATTCATTTAAATCTTTAAACTGCCGATAGACCGAGGCAAAGCGCACGTAGGCCACATCATCAAGATTACGTAACCCGTCCATGACCCGGGCGCCAACGAGTTTCACCGGGACCTCCCGCTCTCCCATATCCTGCAGTTCCCGTTCCAGGTTGTCCACAAACTCTTCAATCTCAACCATGGAAACCGACCGTTTTTCACAGGCCTTCCGCAGTCCGGCCACCACCTTATTGCGATCCCAGGCTTCCCGCCGATCATCCTTCTTGATCAACATGGGCATGGTCAATTCCAGCCGTTCATAGGTGGTGAAACGGCGTTCACACCCATCACATTTCCGCCGTCTGCGGGTTGTGGTGTATTCCTTATTCAAACGTGAATCAACAACCTTGTTCTCAAGATGACCGCAGTATGGACACTTCATATACACCCTCGTTACTCTGTGATTTGAACGACCTCTATCCCAGCCTCGGCCAACATTTCCTCACCCAAGAGATCCGCATACCCTTCACCATAATAAATTTTGGTGATGCCGGCATTGATCAGCATTTTACTACAAATTGAGCACGGCATATTTGTACAGTACAGGGTGCACCCGGAGATGGAGACACCGTGGGTGGACGCCTGAATAATGGCATTTTGTTCTGCATGCAGACCCCGGCAAAGCTCATGCCGCTCTCCAGAGGGGACCTGCAGCCTATCGCGCAGGCAGCCAACCTCAACACAATGGGTAATGCCGACAGGCACGCCGTTGTACCCTGTGGCAATAACCCGTTTATCACGGACAAGAATCGCCCCGACCTTGCGCCGGGTACAGGTGGATCGTTCAGCAACAAGCTTGGTGATATTTAAAAAATACTCCTGCCAGGAGGGTCGATCGTCGGATGCCATAGTTTCTCTTAAAATTAATACATTCAAGACAGAAGTGGAATACTCCTGACCGTCTGCGTCACTCAGAACCGCTTATGCAAACTGCTTCTGCAACTCGGGGTACAGGGGAAACGCTTCACATAAGGAACGAACCTCTGCGCGAATACGAGCCAGGGTCTGAGGATCATCACGATGCTCAACCGCATCATTAATCCACGTGGCAATTTTAATCATTTCCGCCTCTTTCAGGCCACGGGTCGTGACAGCTGGGGTACCGATACGGATACCACCCGTCACAAAGCGTGACTGGGTATCAAACGGCACCGCATTTTTATTCACGGTAAGCCCGGCTTTTTCCAACGCCTCTTCAGCATCTTTTCCAGTAAGGCCCTTATTGTTCAAATCAACCAGGACCAGATGATTATCTGACCCTCCGGAAACAAGACGAAAGCCAAATTCAATGAGCTTTTCAGCCAGGGCCTTTGTATTCGTTACCACCTGAGTCTGGTACGCCTTGTACTCATCCGTCATCGCCTCTTTAAAGGCAACCGCCTTGGCGGCAATCACATGGACAAGGGGACCGCCCTGAATTCCAGGAAATATTTTGGAGTTGAGCTTCTTGCCGTACTCTTCTTCCGCCAGAATCAATCCACCCCGGGGACCACGCAGGGTCTTATGGGTGGTTGTGGTGACAAAATGGGCATGACCAACCGGAGAGGGATGCACACCGGCGGCAACAAGTCCGGCAATATGGGCCATATCAACCATGAGTAAGGCCCCCACTTTATCGGCAATGGCACGTAAGGCAGGGAAATCAATAATCCGTGGATAGGCAGAGGCACCGGCCACGATGAGCTTTGGCTTTTCCTTTACCGCCATTGCCTCAAGGGCCTCATAATCGATCATCTCCGTTTCCTTATTCAACCCATAGGAGACAAAATCATATAATTCGCCAGAAAAACTG